>NZ_MTQB01000001.1:300000-390917 GCF_001974855.1 Pseudoalteromonas sp. SK18
TCTGACATCAGCATTTGCTAAGTTTTGTTCAGCGCTATGAAGTGCTGTTACGTTCTCACTACTTGAACTAAACATTAGAGTCACAGAATTTGTTGTATTATTAAATACTCTGCAAAAGATACTATCTATAAATTCAGTTAGTTTTATAGAGTAATTCCCAGTAGCAAAATTATTATTTCTACTTGTCATTTGACCTAAGTAAAATGAATTTGTGTAAGATAATGGTTCAATAAAATATTTTATCTCTGCTAGTTGTTGTACGCCTTGAATGCTCTGTTTTAAAAAATTATTTAAGCTTATATTTCGTACTTCGCCTTTATGGTTTTTTCCATCTCGTTTAAACCTTCCAGTAATTATCTCTTCATAAAGTGAGTGGTCTTTTTCATAGATACAAAACAAAACAGCGAGCACAAGTACATCAACTTTTTTACCACTTGGTAAATTTGCAATAATAGCTGTCATTCGTTCAGTAATTTGAATGGCTGTTCTTGCTGATACGTGAAAAGCATCTAATACAACAGAAATATTAGCTAAAGCAGTTTCGGGTGTTTCTGTGCGGGGGAGTAGCTCAATATTTTTACTTTTTAAATACGCAGACTCAAATTTAGTTGTATCGCTATGTACCGATAAAAAATCTTTTAAAACAGGCCGCTTTAAGCTGTAGCGACTATTAAAAAAACGGCCTAGGTAAATCTTAGCATCAAACCCTTCGCCGTATATTGATTTAATTGTATGTTGCAGTTGCTCAGTATCTGTAGCCACAACAAACACAATGCCTTTAACATCAAAAATATGTTTAATCGTCTCTAACATTTCTACCGCATAACTTGGGCGACAGCGATCTAATTCATCAATAAAAATAAATATGGGTAGCGACTTACCTTCCTGCTTTTCAAACTTACTTACCCAGTCTGCTAACTTGGATTTGATTACTTCGATGCTTTTATTCTTTGCTTCATGATCTTTAATCAAATTTTGTGCAAGCGCTTTTACTGCTGGTGAAAAGTCGCTACCAGTCAGCTTATTGGTATTTTGATTCTGATCGTTATCAATTTCATCATCGGAAAATAACAGTGCATGCAGTTCATCTATATCTATACCTGATATTTTTTTAGTTAAACCTTGTGCAATAGCAGGTGCTACAGCCTTAAACATCGAAACTGCGCTTTTGGGAATAGTTATATCAAATTTCGCCTGAAGTTGTAGCTGCTTAATAATCCCCGAAATTACAGTTAAAAATGGATCGTCTGAATAGTCTTGCTGCCATGCATCAATATATACAACAGGATAATTTACAATTAGTTCTTTTGACCAACGCTTAAGGAAGTAAGTTTTACCTGCCCCCCATTCAGCATTGAGATTTAATACATAGTTTTTCTTTTGCTCTTCATCAGGCTTACTTTTGTCAAAACCTTCTTGAGCCAATAGCCTTGATAAGAATGTGGCATAACGAGCACGATCTAATTTATCAGCAGGAAAATACTCCCCCAGTGAACGGTTGGTTGGCTTGTTCCAGTTGAAGTCTTTAATATCGTGCATTTAATTTCCCTTTAAATCATTCTTTTTCATATAGTGCCATACAACATTCAATAAACGTAACCTATTAATAAAAAGCTATTATTATTTATCTCTGCGTAGCGCGTAGCGCCTCGGTGTTCTCGGTGGTGATCAATCTTAAACAAAAAAGCCTGCACTAAGCAGGCTTTTGATTAACTCACTTTGTTGGGTTTCGCTACGCTCTACCCAACCTACAAAACAATTAAGCTCGTTACTAAGTACGCCATAAACGTTAGGCCGCCGCCCACTAACGCATAGGGTAACTGGGTTTTAACGTGGGTGAGTAGGTCACAGCCTGAGGCAATGGCCGATACTGCGCTGGTGTCGGATATAGGGGAGCAGTGATCGCCAAATATCCCGCCGCCTAGAATAGCGCCTACCACCAGCGATGGCGGCAAACCAAGCGCTTGAATAAGCGGTACGCCAATGGGGATAAGTATGGCAAATGTGCCCCACGAGGTGCCTGTAGTAAACGACATAACCGCACCGGTTAAAAACAGTACTGGCACTATTAAATATATTGGTAAGTAATCGCCAACCAAAGATGCCACGAACACGCCTGTACCTAGCTCTTTTAAGCTTGCGCCCAAGGTGAGCGAGAGCAATACAATACTTACCAGTGGAAGTAATTCGCCCATGCCTTTAAAGCCGGTATCGACTAATTGATGGTGTGTAAACTGGCGCGAACTAATCATTAAACAATAAGCCACAACAATAGCCAACACCGTGGCATACAATACCGATTTTGAACCACTGCCCTCGGCAAGTACCCCGTTACCGGTGTAAAACATAAAACCGACCATGCTAACAATTAGCGTAAGCAATGGCACTAGCATAAAGCGTGCTTTAGAGCCTTTTACTTCTTCTTTTAGTTCGGTCTTTTGTAGCTCTAGTTTTTGTTCAGCCACTTTCATTGGCCCATGTACTTTATCGAACGCAATGGTATAAAAAACAATAACCAAGGTAATTATGGCGTAAAAATTATAGCCTACACTGCCCCACAATACCGATACCGCCGACTCACCTAATTCGTAATTACCTAACAAGCCCAGTACAAATGCACCCCAGCCATTTAATAATATTAAAATACACACAGGGGCGCTGGTGCTATCGATTATATAAGCCAAGCGCGCGCGGCTCATTTTAAATTTATCGAACAGGCCGCGAGATAAAATACCCGAGGTAAGCACACTTAAGTTTGACTCTATAAATACCGCTACGCCGGTAAACATAGTTAAAAAGCCTACTTGGCGCTTACTTTTTGCAACACCTTTGTTCATCAGCAAATTAACGGTAGCAGCAACACCGCCAGACTCGCGAATATAGGCCAGTAATGCGCCTATTAAAATACTAAAGATGAGTATACGGGTATTACCTGGCGAGCTTGCTACCGAAATAATGCGCTCTATGGTATTTAAAAATGTATTAAATACGCTATTTCCTTCGCCCTGAATGGCCAGTAAGAACTCAGATGAAGCCACTGCCACCAAAAGTGCCATAATCACTTCTTTACGCCAAAACACGATAGCAATGGCAATCAGTGGCGGTAAAATAGAATACCAATGCATAAACAAACCTTATTTATTTTTATAATGACGACGCTTTACTTAACTTAATAGATATAAGCACTTAAGTCACTTACTAACGCTTATTGATTTAATAATGCCTCATATATTAATGAAACAATAGAACCATATTGAGCTGTTTCAAAATTTTTCCCCACAAACTGATAACGTTTTTCACTACCTTTAATTGGTGAATGGCGTGCATTGGTAAGCAAAACAATAGCTAAATCGTAAGCGGGATCAATCACTGTTACTGTGCCAGTCCAACCTGTGTGTCCATAAGCTTGTGGGCTGGCATACGGGCCAAAGTGCCAGCGCCGCGCCTGATTATTTCCAGCAAGACGAAAACCTAAGCCGTAGGTTTCATCGGTACTTTGTGGGGTTAAAAACTGCGCCAAGCTGCTGGCATTAAAAATTTGCTTATCGCCGTAACCGCCCTTGTTGAGTAACACTTGGCATAAAACGGCTAAATCGGGGGCATTACTAAATAGTCCGGCATGGCCTGCTACACCATCAAGTGAGTAAAAAGCACGCTCATCATGCACCTGTCCTTGCAACACATTGGTGCGAATATTATCAAAATGAATACGGCCATCTCGGGTATTACCACTAAGCTCTGTGGCGGCAAATTGCTGACGGTTAAAGCCTTTTTTAAGGGGGTTAAATAAAGTGTTGTTAAGCTTTAAAGGCGCGTAAATATGCTGCTCTAGGTATTCGTCGAGTGATTGGCCGCTAATACGCTCAATTAAAACCCCTAAAATCATGTAATCAATGTCAGAGTAAACATGCTGGGCGCTTGGCTCACTGGCTAGTGGCACGCTGGTGAGTAGTAATTGTTTGGTGGTGTCGCTGGCTTGTGAAAAAAACACCTCGCCATAGCGGGTGTCTTTTCGATGAAAGTCGAACACTGGCGGATAACCGGCTTTATGAGTGAGTAAGTCTTTAACTTGGCGCAGCTCTCGTCCATCGCCTTGGTATTCTGTTAGGTAATCACTCACCCTATTATTTATATTTAACCGCCCTTCGCTCACAAGCTTCATTAGCGCAAAGTTAGTGGCAAATATTTTGGTGTTTGAGGCTAAATCAAAGAGTGTGTTTGTTTGCATGGGCTCTGGGCGTAATAACATTAAGTCATTTTGCTGATATTGCTTGGCATCACCATAAGCGGTTAATTTTAATATCTTACCCGCTTTAATTACCGCTAATACCGCACCAGGAAAGCCCGCACTTACATCTTTTTCTATTAGCTTATCTACCGCACTAAAATCAATAGTTTTAGCCGCAGAGCTATTTAGAGTAGCAAAGGCAAATCGCAGCGTTAAACTGCCGTCAGCAGGTTGAATGTTATCAACCTTAAAAGTGTTAACTCCGTTGTGAGTGTACTGCCCTAAATTAAAGGCATACTCAGTATTTTTTTGCAGGGTATCAAGCGCTAACTTTTTATTATTAATATAAATATCGGCACTTAAGGCACTTTCATTTTGTAGTAATAATTGCCCACGCCCTTTATACGCTTTAAAGGTGCCACGATTATTTACATATTCTCGGCTACTGGGGTTGGGCTCAGGAAAGGTGGCAATAACTTGCGCATTAGCGAGGCTCTGTATTTGATTAGGAATAAACGGGCGCTGAGATTTAATTGCACTGCTTGCGCCACTACAACCGGTAATAATAAAACAAAGCGCAATAGTCAGCGCGTTAAAAAAAGTACGCCTTGCTAGCACGGAAAAATTTAAATACACACACATTCCTTATTGGTAGAGCAAATAAGGCGCTCTTTGCTGTTTAAATTGCTCAAGCCCCGCTTGCCAGCTTTGTTTAATTTGCGCTGCCGACTCACCTGCTTCTATGGCGAGTCTGAGCTGATCAGTTCCTGCGAGTTTATCCATAAAGTCGGCACTCTCAAAAAACAGCTGTTTAGCCTGAGTCAGTTGCTGGTAAGCATTAATTAAATAATTTAAGTTTAAGCCAGTGGTATCACTATGGCGTAAATCAATCCCTTTCACTAGCTGGTTTTTAAATTTAGGGTCAAGCGCTGCGCCTTTTATTGAGCGAGGGGTAAAGCTAAAGTCCCCAAGTGCTATCGGTGAATAACCAATAACCTGAAATGCAAAGTCGGTACCTCTACCTATGCTAACAGGGGTTGCCTCAAAAAAGCACAACGAGGGATAAAGCGCTATTGACTGATCGTTGGGTAAATTAGGGCTTGGTTTTACCGGCAAACTATATGGTGTTGTGCGGGTGTAATGATCAACAGCAATGACGCTCAGCTGTAACTCAGCCGCTTGATTGATCCAGCCCTCGCCTTTGATCATTTTAGCTAGCTCGCCTACCGTCATACCATGCAGTACAGGGATTGGGTGCATACCCACAAACGATTTAAACTGCGGCTCTAAAATTGGCCCGTCAATGTGGCTAATATTAGGGTTTGGCCTATCTAGTACTATAAATTCAACGCCTAGCTCAGCAGCTGCTTCCATCATGTAATGCATAGAGCTAATGTAAGTATAAAAACGTACGCCCACATCTTGAATATCAAAAATAATGATATCAACATCGCTTAGCACCTTGGCGCTTGGTTTTTTGTTTTTACCGTAAATAGAAATCAGTGGAATGCCGGTTTTGCTATCAACGGCGTTTTTAACATACGCTCCCGCGTCATGATCGCCTCGAAAGCCATGCTCAGGTGCAAAAATTTTAGTAATATTGATGTTTTTAGCCAGCAAGCTATCAACTAAATGCGTTTGCCCCACTACAGAAGTTTGATTAACCACCAGCCCTACACGCTTATTTTTTAATTGCGGTAAGTACAAAGCAAACTGCTCTGCACCTACGGCGATTGTATGTTTAGCCTCATTTACGTGTGCGGTAACAGTAAAAAGTGCGCTTAAAATAAATAAGAATATAAAAAATACGGTTTTAAACATACAGCAAGATCCTTTTAAACAAGACGTTTAAAATAACACAGCCGAGTTTAAAGAGCAGCTTAGGTTTTAGGTTTTAGGTTTTAGGTTTTAGGTTTTAGGTTTTAGGTTTTAGGTTTTAGGAATGAGAAGCTGCGCTGCTAATATAAGCAAGTTCTTTGTGCATTTAGGTTTTTAAGGGCGTTATTCACAAAGAGGTTAAGAGGCGCTGCGCTTTTAGAGAAGTGGCTGAATGTAAAATTTAGCGGTGTGCATAATTGGGTTTAACTAATATCTGAAAGCTTTCTCAGATTTCAGGCACAAAAAAACCGACTTAATGTCGGCTTATTTATGAAAGTGGTGGGCGCAGGACGTGTCTTGTAAGAGTGAACCTCCGACCGTCTGGTTCGTAGCTTACTACTTTTCCATATTCACTTTATTTCAGACATAAAAAAACCGACTTTCGTCGGTTTCTTTTCTATTAACTTTAATAGTAATAGAAAGTGGTGGGCGCAGGACGTATCTTTTAAGAGTGAACCTCTGACCGTCTGGTTCGTAGCTTGCTACTTTCCCATATTCACTTTATTTCAGGCACAAAAAAACCGACTTAATGTCGGCTTATGTATGAAAGTGGTGGGCGCAGGACGTATCTTCTAAGAGTGGACCTCCGACCGTCGAGTTCAAACCCTACTGCTCTTCCAATTTCACTTTATTTTAGGCACAAAAAAACCGACTTAATGTCGGCTTATGTATGAAAGTGGTGGGCGCAGGAGGATTCGAACCTCCGACCGCCTGGTTCGTAGCCAGGTACTCTATCCAGCTGAGCTATGCGCCCACTTTCATATTTACTTATTTATACTCTTAGCAGGAGTTGCAATGAAAGTGGTGGGCGCAGGAGGATTCGAACCTCCGACCGCCTGGTTCGTAGCCAGGTACTCTATCCAGCTGAGCTATGCGCCCACTTTCATTTTGCTTGTTTATACTCTTAGCAGAGTGTGTAAAGAGTGGTGGGCGCAGGAGGATTCGAACCTCCGACCGCCTGGTTCGTAGCCAGGTACTCTATCCAGCTGAGCTATGCGCCCATCTTTACGTTTACAAGATTTCGCCATTTAAAAAATGGTGGAGAGGGAGGGATTCGAACCCTCGATAGAGCTACAAACTCTATACTCCCTTAGCAGGGGAGCTCCTTCGGCCACTCGGACACCTCTCCGTCTTGTGGGGCGTATAATAAAGATTTCAGAAAATATGTCAAACACTTTTCTGACAAAAGTGACTATATGGCTATAGATTGCACACATGTCTGGTTTTAAAGTGTAATTAGTTTGAAAATTAATCAGATTAGGTATTTGGAGTGCTTGAGTTTACGCCCATCACTGGCACTAGTTCGTCAGTAAGTTCAGCAAGATATTGCTCTTGGTAGCCTAACTTCTGAAACTCAGCAATACACGCGCGGTAATAAGCTTGTCGCTCTTGCTCTGTGGTGCTCTCATCGGGTAAAGATTCTACTCGTTTAACTTTCATATTATTTCTCTAAGTCCTTTAGAAATTTTTATTTTTTACGACTAAGAATGACCGTGTACAAATTCCGGACATATTTTAGCTAAAAAATTCACATAAATACAACATAATGTTTAAAAAACAATCATACCAAAAAGTTATAGTACTGCTTTTATGTTACTAAGCAGTCGGCCAACTTTATGATAATGAAACTGAATTAAGAGTTAACACCCCTTTATACTTACACTTCATTATCAGTGTAGTACTTATTAATTAAAAGCCCTAATGGAAAGTTTAAGCAATGTCTCACAAACAATAGGGCAAAAAAAACGCCGCTAATTAGCGGCGTTAATAATTTTTTAGTTTATTCCTTCAAGCTTAGTCAGCTTGTGGGCGCATGTGCGGGAATAAAATAACATCTTTGATAGTTGATGAGTCAGTAAATAGCATCACTAAACGGTCAATACCAATGCCCTCACCTGCCGTAGGTGGTAAACCATACTCAAGTGCGCGAATGTAATCTTCATCGTAATGCATTGCTTCATCATCACCGGCGTCTTTCTCTTCAACTTGGCGAGTAAAGCGCTCAGCTTGATCTTGTGCATCGTTAAGCTCTGAGAAACCATTTGCAAGCTCACGTCCGCCAACAAAAAACTCAAAACGGTCAGTTACAAATGGGTTTTCGTCGTTACGACGTGCCAATGGCGATACTTCCCACGGGTAACCAGTAATAAATGTCGGTTGGATAAGCATATGCTCAGCCGTTTCTTCAAATATTTCACATAAGAACTTACCTGGGCCCCATACGCAGTTTTCAGGAATTTTAACGTGTACTTGTTTAGCGTACGCTTTTAATTCTTCAAAGTGGTTTTCTGGGTCGTTAAATACCGCAGCATCAAACTCAGGGTTATATTTTAAGATAGCATCTGCCATGCTTAAACGTGTGAACGGTTGACCAAAGTCATACTCTACTGAATCAACAACGTCGCCGTTTTCATCTTTAGTGGTGTTAACCACAATTGGGCTACCTAATACGTTAGTTGCTACTGTACGTAACATATCTTCGGTGATGTTCATTAAATCAATGTAGTCAGCGTACGCTTGGTAGAACTCAATCATAGTGAATTCTGGGTTGTGACGCGTTGATAACCCTTCGTTACGGAAGTTACGGTTAATTTCGAATACACGGTCAAAACCACCAACGACTAAACGCTTTAAGTAAAGCTCAGGCGCAATACGTAAGTACATGTCGATATCAAGCGCATTATGATGAGTTACAAACGGACGTGCCGATGCGCCACCAGGGATAACCTGTAGCATTGGCGTTTCTACTTCCATAAAGTCGCGGTCTGCTAAAAAGCGACGAATACCTTCAACCACTTGTGAGCGAATACGGAATGTTTCACGCGTTGCTTCGTTAGTAATTAAATCAACATAACGTTGACGGTATTTAGTTTCTTGATCTGATAAGCCATGGAATTTTTCTGGTAGCGGGCGAAGTGACTTAGTCAGTAGTTCGTACTCAGCCATATCTACGTATAAATCGCCTTTACCCGATTTATTAAGCGGACCTTTAACACCAATAATATCGCCAATATCGAGTTGGCCATATTTTGCTTTTAAATCTTTTTGAACGTCTTTTGATGCGTAAACTTGTACACGGCCTTTCATATCTTGAATAGACATAAATGGACCACGCTTAGCAAGAATACGACCGGCAATCGATACTACATACTGTAATTCGATTAACTCTTCTTTACTCTTATCACCAAACTCAGCCTGCAAATCTGCCGTGTAATGCTCACGACGGAATTGGTTTGGATGACCGTTGGCTGGGCAATTTTCGCGAATAGCGTCTAATTTGCCGCGACGCTCAGCGATTAACTTATTTTCGTCTTGGATTTGATCAGTCATTTTTTAGCTCTTTTTTAGCTTGGTGGTTATAAACCAGATTTTAAGCTGGCTTCAATAAATTTATCTAGGTCGCCATCGAGTACCGCTTGTGTGTTACGGTTTTCAACGCCAGTACGTAAATCTTTAATACGCGAGTCATCAAGTACGTATGAACGAATTTGACTTCCCCAGCCAATATCAGACTTGTTGTCTTCTTGGCTTTGCTTTTCAGCATTTTGCTGTTGTAGCTCAAGCTCAAATAATTTCGCTTTTAATTGCTTCATTGCTTGGGCTTTATTTTTATGTTGTGAACGCTCGTTTTGACATTGCACCACGGTGTTGGTTGGTACGTGGGTAATACGTACTGCCGATTCAGTGGTATTTACGTGCTGACCACCCGCGCCTGATGCACGGTAAACGTCTATACGTAAGTCAGACGGATTAATATCAATCTCAATGTTGTCATCAACTTCTGGGTAAACAAACGCAGATGCAAACGAAGTATGACGACGGCCACTTGAATCAAATGGGCTTTTACGAACTAGGCGGTGTACGCCTGTTTCAGTGCGTAACCAACCATAAGCGTATTCGCCAGAAAAACGTACCGTTGCGCCTTTAATACCAGCAACATCACCATCGGTCGCTTCAACTAGCTCTACTTTAAAGCCTTTAGCTTCACCCCAGCGTAAGTACATACGCAGTAAAATATTACACCAGTCTTGTGCTTCAGTACCGCCAGAGCCTGACTGTAAATCAAGGTAAGCATCGTTTGAGTCGTGAGTACCTGAAAACATACGACGAAACTCGAGCCCTTCAAGCTGCTGGTTTAAATCAGCTAGTTCGCTTTGTGCTTCATCAAAGGTGTCTTGATCTTCAGCTTCAACAGCAAGCTCTACTAAACCTTCAACGTCGTCAGTACCGGCTACTAATGTGTCAATGGTTTCAACCACGGCTTCTAGTGCTGACTTTTCACGACCAAGGGCTTGTGCGCGCTCAGGCTCATTCCATACGGCTGAATCTTCAAGTTCGGCGTTAACTTCTTCTAAACGTTCTTGTTTAAGAGCGTAGTCAAAGGTACCCCCGAAGCAGTTCAGTACGTTCGCGAATTTCCTTGATTTGATTAATCACAGGATTCACTTCAAACATGTACATTACTCCAAAATGGCTAGGTTATTGCGCACTTAAAAAAGAGACCGAGCGCAATTAAAAATCATTAAATAATAAAAACGCCCGATTTTAACAAAAAACCGCGCGTTTTATTAGCCTTTTATGCATGGTTTGAAGATATTTTTTAGCCCACTTTTTCAAGCTCTCTAACTATAAGTTGTAAGCTAAATTTACCTCTAAATTCATTTATATCGAGCTGATACGCTACTTTAACAAACTGCGCCTCGGTATCTGGCCACGCTTTTACATCAATCCCAAAGGCAATGGCATCCACTAAGCGTGCAGACTGATGCTTTAATACTAGCTTTAAGTGTTTTTCACCCACAATACGCTGCTGGATTACTTCAAAGGTGTGTTCAAATATCGGCTCAGGAAACTGCTGCCCCCACGGGCCCGATTGTTTTAAAAGCTGGGCAAAATCCATGCTAAAGCAATCATTAGGTAGCTCACCATCGGTAAATACAATACAGCGTTTACTTTCTTCGCTGAGTTGCTCGCTAACCGCACTATCAAACGCGCGTTTGAACTCAGCAAATTGCTGCTCGTTAATACTTAAACCTGCCGCCATTGCGTGGCCGCCAAATTTATTAATTAAACCAGGCTGCGCAGTGTTTAATCCCTCTAGTAGGTCGCGCATATGCAAGCCTTCAATAGAGCGACATGAGCCTTTAATTTCACCATTTTCGCCACCGGCAAATATCACGGTTGGGCGATGGTATTTTTCTTTTAAGCGCCCCGCTAAAATACCAATAACGCCTTGGTGCCAATCGTCTTGATACAAACAAATAGCATCAGGCACACTGTCTTCTTTAAATGCCAATCTATCGAGCACGGCTTGCGCCTCTACTTGCATACCTTGCTCTATTTCACGTCTGGCAAAGTTTAAGCTATCAAGCTCGCCAGCTATGCGCCTAGCTTGATTTATGTCGGTACTGAGTAAGCAGGCTATACCTAAACTCATGTCATCTAAACGCCCTGCGGCATTTAAACGTGGCGCCAATGAAAAGCCAAAATCGCTGGCACTTAAACGAGCCGCATTGCGATTAGCTACTTCAATCAGTGCGGTAATGCCTGGGCGAGTTTTACCGCTGCGAATTCGAGCCAGCCCTTGATGTACTAACGTACGGTTATTTGCATCCAGTGCCACCACATCGGCCACCGTACCTAGCGCTACAATATCAAGCAAATCAGCAATATTCGGCATAGGATGTTGGTTAAAGTAGCCTTGTTCACGCAGCGCACTTCTCAGTGCGATAAGTAAATAAAACGCCACACCAACACCGGCTATCGACTTAGAGGGAAAATCACAGTCATGGCGGTTAGGATTAACAATAGCATCGGCATTAGGCAGTTGCTCGCCTTGTAAGTGGTGATCTGTAACCAGCACTTTAATGCCTGCGGCTTTAACAATATCAATGCCTGCAACACACGAAATCCCGTTATCTACGGTGATCACTAAATCAGGCTGAATAGTCACTATTTGCTCAGCCAATGCTGGGCTTAAACCATAACCTAGACTAAAGCGGTCTGGCACTAAGTAATCTAAATGGGTAAAGCCAAACATGGCTAGCCCTTGCATTAAGGTGGCAGTGCTGGTTGCGCCGTCGGCGTCAAAGTCGCCAACAATAAGTATTTTGCTTTGTGCATGCAGTGCATCAATTAACAGCTGGCTAGCTTTGTCTATATCTTTAAATAACTTAAAGTCGAGTAAAGTGGCCGCACTATTATTTAATTCATCAGCATGGCAGACGTTACGCGTGGCATAAATTTGCTTAATAACAGGGTGTAGATGACTTGGTAGGTGAGAGTCGTCAACGGGTTCTCGCGCGATGATCATTTTTTTCATGCTGGTTTTTAACTTATGATGTTCATAGCAAAAAGACAAAAAAAGGCCATAAAGGCCTTTTTAGACAGTTACTCAGGTTTTTAATTAACCTGCTTTGTTGGCCTCAAGCGCAGCGCTTAATGCGGCTGCTGGTTGGTAGCCTGGGATCATGGTGCCATCTTCTAAAATAATAGCCGGTGTACCACTAATACCAAAACTTTGGCCTAATTGGTAATGCTCTGCTACAGGGGCGCTACAGCCTTTTACAATTTGTGTATCTGCACCCGATTTAGCTTCAGTAAGTGCTCCTTGCTGATCTTTAGCACACCATACATTCATTAAATCAGCATAACCTGACCCTTGTAGGCCACCACGTGGAAACGCTAGGTATTTAACCGTAATGCCCGATTCAAGTAGGTCATCAAGCTCACGGTGTAATTTACGACAGTAACCACAGCTAATATCGGTAAACACGGTAATGCTGTGTTTTTCTTCTGGCGCTTTATACACGATCATTGAATCTTCGTATTCTTTTAACCCTGATTGGCGCACACCGTTAAGTGCTTGCTCGGTCAAATTACTACGGTTGTTTAAATCGATTAGTGTGCCTTGCATTAAAAATTGACCGTCTGGGCTTGCATATAGTACCCCTTTATTAGTGATCAATTCTTTTAAGCCTGCAACTGGGCTTGGGTTAATTTGTTTAACAGTTACCCCTAGCGCGGCAAATTTTGTCACGATAGGATCTGTAGCATCCGGAGTGACTGCAACGCTATTAGCAAAAGCGCTCAAACTAGTGCACAACATGGCACCTGCTAACATTAATTTTTTCATAACGGGTTCTCTATCCTAAAAATACTTATCTTATCGTGTCTATATGACCGGCTTAGTGACAAAAAAATTCGCTTAAGCACGAGGATGATGCTCAGCATGCACCGATTTTAATCGCTCATTCGCTACATGCGTATAAATTTGGGTAGTTGATAGGTCGCTGTGGCCAAGCATCATCTGCACCACACGCAAGTCAGCCCCATGATTTAATAAATGCGTTGCAAATGCATGTCGCAAGGTATGGGGTGATAACGGCGACTCAACGGATGCCAAAATAGCATAGTGTTTAATCCGATGCCAAAAAGTTTGTCGTGTCATGCCTACCCCTCGTTTAGAAGGAAATACAAAATCGGTGGCGTGTTTTATCATTTGTGCGCGCCCGAGCTTTAAAAACTGCTCGAGCCAATACATAGCTTCTTCACCTAAAGGCACTAACCGCTCTTTGTTTCCTTTACCTTTTACAAACACCACAGCTTGGCGCAAATTTATTTGCTCCATTCTCAGCCCCACCAGCTCAGTTACCCGCAAGCCTGTTGCATACAAGAGCTCTAGCATGGCTTTGTCGCGCAATCCCATTGCTTCTTCTATATTGGGGGCACTTAATAGCGCCTCTACTTCGGCCTCAGAAAGCGTTTTTGGTAACGACTGCCCCGCTTTAGGCTGAGCAATATTAACCATAGGTGAGTCGCTAATTATTTTTTCGCGTACAAAATACTGATAAAAACGTTTTAATGCACTAATACTGCGCGCAGTACTGCGTGGCTTTAACCCCAAATCAACACGATGTGCCAGGTAACTTTCAACATCTAAGCTGGTTACCGTCATTAAGTTTTCGCCTTTTAAAAATTGACAAAACTTATCTAAGTCACTGCGATAAGCGCTCAGTGTGTTTTCACTTACGCCTTGCTCTAAATAGAGGCTATCTAAAAAGGTTTCTAAAAAGTCGCTATTGCTGCTTAGCTCAGTATTTTGTTCAGGTAAATCGTCAGATAGCGTTGTCACGTTGTGATCTCATGTTGGTAATACCACGGGAGAAGGTATCAATTAAAAATACCTTACGGTAAACTTGAGCCTATCATAACAGGCAATTACACAGTGATAAATACGATGCAGATTGGTTTATTTTTTGGTTCTACTACCTGCTATACCGAAATGGCGGCAGAAAAAATACGCGATATTATTGGCGCCGACATTGTCAGCTTACATAATATTAAAGACGAGCCGCTTAAAAACGCTGAGCAATATGACTTTATCATTTTTGGTATTTCTACGTGGGACTTTGGGGAAATTCAAGAAGATTGGGAATCAAAGTGGGACGACATAAAAGACGTTGACCTAAATGGTAAAACTATCGCCTTATTTGGTATGGGCGATCAGCAAGGGTATGGCCAGTGGTTTCAAGATGCGTTAGGTATGTTGCACGATGAAATAAATGCTCAAGCCATTACTCAACTTGGCTTTTGGCCTAACGACAGTAATTACGAATTTGAAGCGTCTAAAGCCCTTACCGAAGACGGTAAACAATTTGTAGGTTTAGCATTAGACGAAGACAGTCAGTACGAGCTAAGCGACGAGCGTATTGCCACTTGGGTAGAACAAGTGATGACAGAGTACGCTGAAACCCTATAACTCAGCGTGCAAAGAGCGCTGCTATGCAGCGCTTTTTAATCCTTAACTATTCTACTTTTAACCAATATTGATTACGGTAGAAAAAGCCCACATAACCACGCACTTCTAACTGTTCACCATTTTGCTGCAAAGTTAGGCGCACGCTGTAGGTTTTACCATTATTGGGGTCGAGTATTTCACCGTCTTCCCAACTACCATCACCCGCATAAGTGACACCTTCAATAATGGTCATACCCAACATCGGCTGATTCTTTTTATCACCATCACACTCGGTGCAAAGTGCATCTTGCTTATTTTTATTGAGTATTGTTTCAATTTTGCCAGTCAGTACACCATCTTGCTCAGTAATACGCACGTACGACTTTGCTTCTTTGGTGTCTTCATTAATTGTTTTCCAAAGCCCAACCGGTGTGGGGTTAGCTAATAACTTAAATGAGGCAAAAATACTGCCGACCAAAAATCCCATCAACAGCGAGTTAGCTCTTTTTTTATTCAATAAATTCATTGCGTTACTATATTAGCGATTAATTAAGCCATAGTAACAATAAACAACCAGATGCAAAACTGTTTAAACACCCAGAACGCGCTACATTTTTAAATAAAATTCGCGGCACAACGCCTGATACTGTGAGGTATAGCTATTATCATCGGCTCTTATACATAACTGAGTTGTGCTTACTTCGCTTTGCTCATAGCTAAAGGTCATTAAGCTGCGAGTAAAAGATTTATGCGCCGTTGCTTGTACTTGGCAATGCGCGTTTAAATACAGCCCTTGCTGCTGCGCCAAGGTTATAAATAACTGCGCCTCTTCGCTAGGCAAAATTAAATTAAAACGTGCTTGTTTATGCGTTAAGCGTATAAACGCAGCAATGAGTTCTGCAAAGCTTAAACCATCAGTATGGCGAGCGGCATTTCGCGCTGCATTATCACTTTTTAAACTGTGATTAAAATAAGGCGGATTAGCTATAACGCAATCAAACTTAGTCTCAGGCGCAAACTGCTGAACGCACTGGTGATAAATATTAATGTCTGGCCAAGGGCTTTGCTGGCAGTTTTGTAAAGCTTGCTGGTAGGCGGCTTCATCAACCTCAACCGCACTCACTTTTAAATGTGGCGCTCGTTGCTTACACATTAACGCCAGTAACCCCGTGCCTGTGCCAATATCTAATAACGAACTTGCACCGTTTAAATCAGCCCATGCCCCGAGTAAAATACCATCGGTAGAGACCTTCATGGCGCACTGGTCGTGCTCAACCTTAAATTGTTTAAATGCAAAACCAGACATTTTTTCACCTTTTCATTCACCAAGTAGGTTTAAGTGCGTATAATTAACGGCAATTGTCCCCTATTTTTGACACTCTATGCAATTTTCTGAATTTGATCTTGATGATAAGCTACTTAATGCTATTAATAAAATGGGTTTTGAAACCCCCACTAGCATTCAACAACAAGCCATTCCTGAGGCGTTGCAAGGGCGCGATATTTTAGCGTCTGCACCAACAGGTACGGGTAAAACGGCGGCATTTTTAATTCCAGCAATTCAATATTTAATGGATTTCCCGCGTCGTGATCCGGGCTTTGCACGGGTATTAATTATGACCCCAACTCGCGAGCTTGCTTATCAAATTCATGAACAATGTGAGTTACTTGCAAAGCAAACCCACTTAAAAATTGGGGTGGTTACCGGCGGTATTAACTACGGTACACACAAAGAAATTTTTGAAAATAATAACGACATTTTAATCGCCACACCTGGGCGTTTAATGGAGTATTTGGAAACTGAAAACTTCCACGCAGAAAACGTAGAAATGCTTATTCTTGATGAAGCCGACCGCATGCTCGACATGGGTTTTCGTAAAGAAATGCTGCGTATTTGTGATGAAGCTAAAAATCGCCGTCAGTGCTTTTTATTCTCAGCCACCCTTGAAGGTGACAGCGTAGAGTTGTTTGCAGAGCGTATTTTAAACGACCCTGCTCTACTTGAAGCCGAATCATCACGCAAAGAAAAAGCTAAAATACACCAATGGGTTCATTTAGCCGACGATTACCATCATAAACTTGAGCTATTAGTTAACACCTTAAATGGCCCTGATGTTAGTAAAGCGATTGTGTTTGTAAAAACCCGTGAGCGTCTTGAAACCCTTATTGGTGAACTAACCAATAACGGCGTTAAAGCTGCGTGGCTGCGTGGTGAAATGCCACAAGATAAACGCATGAAAGCGATGGAAAATTTCCACAGTGGCAAAACTCGCATTTTAGTCGCGACCGATGTCGCTGCGCGCGGTATTGATGTAGCAGATATAAGCCATGTAATTAACTTTGATATGCCGCGCACTGCAGATGTTTACGTACACCGTATTGGCCGTACAGGTCGTGCAGGTAAAAAAGGCATAGCGATTTCACTAATTGAAGCGCACGACATTGGTATTCTTTACAAAGTAGAACGTTACATAGAGCAGAAGCTTAAACGCCGTGTATTTAAAGGATTAGAGCCGAAGCATAAAGAAGCTAAGCCACCGGTTAAAAAGCGTAAAGATCCAGTAAAAATGAAAGCAAAGAAAAAAGCCAAGGTTAAAAAGAAAAAGTAACCTTTGTTTTCTAACTTGTTTAATTTAGCCGACGTCTGTCGGCTTTTTTATGACTTATATTAATTTTATTAAAACAGTGAGTAAGCAATTCAAAGTAATATGTAAAAACTACTTAGCTGAATAACCACTTAACAAAATAACCAATAATTTCAATTGGTTAAATTTGGAATGAAACTTGTAACCCCTAACAGTATATGAGTATTAAAACGCCGAGTAACGGCGTTGCTTTTTAGTAACACACTAAGGATATAGTTATGAGTCGCATTAAATTTACTATCGGTTTTATTTCGTTTTGTTGTTTATTTTTATTAGCCTCTGCTTTTAACGTCAGTGCAGCAACGCATTTAGCAGTAGTGAGTAGTGTGGCCACACAACCTAATTTACAACAATCTATTACTCATGAGTTACGTACTAATCCAAATTTAGAATTAGAAAATTTAAACGTACGCGTTAATAACGGTGACGTTGAACTCAAAGGCGAAGCTAAAAACGGTTTTGAACGTGCTCTTGCACAAAAGTTTTTAGAAAATATGGATGGGGTTAAACGCATTAAAAATAATATCGCTATTATTTAAGGTCTGTTGACCTTTGTGAATTAAATTTTTAGTAAGCGCAGCGTGTTGCTTAAACACGCTGCGTTTTTTATTGTGCAAAATAAATATCTGCATAAAAATAAATTTAAATAATGGCTTACATAAAAGAGTGCAGCGCATCAGCCTGTGTAAAAACGCGCTGCAAGTGGGAAATTATTTCCCAATCAATTTACTCAATCTAGTTTAATCTATTGTTGTCCTTGCTTTCACTTTTTAGCCGAGTGGTGGCTTATTTTTTCGCTTATCATGGCATCGAGCTTTTCACCGCCTTTAATACCAAAATCAAGGGTACGAATAGGAAACGGAATACTTATATCTGCCGCATCGAGCGCTTGCTTAACAGCCACAACCCCTTTGTGACGCACCGTCATAAAATCGGGCTCGCCAGGGTATTTAATCCAAAACCATACCAGTAAGTTTATACTGCTATCACCAAAGCCCTCTGCGTATACCGCGGTCTCATTTTTACGGATCACAAAGTCAAGTTGGTTAATTTTATCGACTATGACCTCACTGGCTTTCTCTATGTCATCGGCGTAAGAAATACCTACTGGTACTTCTATTCTTCTGACTCCTAAAGTGCTGTAATTACGCAGTACATTTCTAAATAGTATTTTATTAGGAACCAGTATCAACTGCCCGTAAAAGCTCTCTATTAGCGTGTTGCGCAAGTTAATTGAATGCACTGAACCAAATACATTATCGGTCTCGATAACATCACCCGCTTTGAACGGTTTGCGAATACCCATGGCAATACCCGCAATTAGGTTTTCGGTCATATCTTGAAAAGCAAAACCAATAGCGAGACCAACAATACCTGCACCCGCAAGCAATGACGTAACGGTACTTTTTAAACCCATAAAATCAAGGGCAATAAAGACCCCAACACTCAAAACAATAACTTTAAATATAGAGGCCATTAAGTCGGCAATTTGGGTAGAATCGAGGGAGCGACGCAATACTTTTTTCATTCCTTTGCCTGCTAGGCGGGCTATAAATGAAAATATAATCGCAATAATTACTGCAACGATAAAGTTTGGGATATGACTTATAACAACATCAAACCAGCCACCGAGCTTCTCTTCTATAAGTTTTTCGGCTTCTGTAATTGAGGGAATTGAGAGCATTTATCTTATACCTTAGTTTGGGTTAATAACCTAAGGTTTGCAAAAATAGCGCCAAAATAAAAAGCCATGCAATGCATGGCTTATTAAACACTTTAAAAAAGTGTGTTAGCTTTGCTCTTCGCGCAAAAATACCGGTTCAAGTTCTTTAGTGGTTGCCTCTGGGCTAAAGTAATAACCGGCTACGGTAAACTCTTTAAGCTGACTTAGTTGCGTGACTTGGTTTTCGATAATGTAACGTGCCATCATGCCGCGCGCTTTTTTAGCGTAAAAGCTAATCACTTTATATTGGCCATTTTTACAGTCTTTAAAGTGTGGGGTAATAATGTGTGCGTTAAGCGCTTTTTTATTTACCGCTTTAAAGTATTCGTTAGACGCTAAATTAACTAAGTATTGTGCATCTTGTGCCGCTAAAACGTCGTTAAGTTTATTAGCAATAATACTGCCCCAAAACTCATATAAGTTTTTACCGCGGCTGTTTTCAAGCTTTGTACCCATTTCTAGGCGGTAGGCTTGCATTAAATCAAGTGGTTTTAATAACCCGTATAAACCCGAGAGTATACGTAAATGATCTTGAGCATAATCAAGTTGCTTAGCCGTTAGGGTGTCGGCGTCTAAACCGCCGTATACATCGCCATTAAAGGCAAGCACCGCTTGTTTAGCGTTATCGGTAGTGAACGGTTGCGCCCACTCACTAAAACGCGCTGCGTTAAGGCCTGCGAGTTTATCGCTAATTTTCATTAAACTGCCAATTTGCGCAGGAGTTAGTTCACGGCATACTTTCATGAGCGCTTCGCTGTGCTCAAGTAATTCAGGTTGAGTGAACTTATCTGTTGCGGGTGGCGTGTCGTAATCAAGATTCTTTGCTGGTGAAATAACAGTGATCATAGTTAGCTATTGACTTGTAAATTATTTAATGTCAATTTCAACATTAAATGAAACGAAAAGCACGTTTTGTTTAAAATTATCCTACCTAAAACTCAACCGTTACCGTTTTTTTATTGATAAGGACATAAGACCTATCAAGCATTGTCACACTGTTGCAGTATAGCTATATTAAGGTAGTTTAGATTTTCTTTTAACTTGCTTGGAATGAGGAAAAGCAAATGACTAGCGCTCTACAAAGGCTTAAACAACATTCTTCTATCGTGGCCGACACGGGCGACATAGAAGCCATAAAAAAACATCAACCTGAAGATGCGACTACCAATCCATCGCTACTTTTAAAAGCGAGTGAGATTGAAGCTTACAAACCTTATCTAGATAAAGCATGGCAGTATGCAAAAGAAACCGAGCAGCAGCCTGCAAAACAGCTAGAGCTGGCTTGTGATTATTTTGCAGTATTACTTGGTAAAGAAATTAGTGAAATTGTACCGGGTTATATTTCTACTGAAGTTGATGCACGTTTATCATTTGATACCCAAGCAACAATTAATAAAGCACACACGCTATTGAGCCTTTACGAAAAAGAAGGCGTAAGCAAAGACAAGATTTTAATTAAAGTAGCGTCAACGTGGGAAGGCATTAAAGCCGCAGAACAGTTAGAAAAAGAAGGCACTAAGTGTAACTTAACGCTTTTATTTAGCGATGCCCAAGCGCGCGCCTGTGCTGATGCAAACGTATTTTTAATTTCGCCATTTGTTGGCCGAATTTTAGATTGGCACGTAGCAAACGGTATGGAAAAACCAACCGACCCGCTTCAAGACCCGGGTGTACAATCGGTGCGTAGTATTTTTGAGTTTTATAAGCGTCACGATTACAAAACTGTTGTTATGGGCGCAAGCTTTCGTAACACCGGTGAAATCATTGCCCTTACAGGCTGCGATAAGCTAACAATTAGCCCTAATCTTTTAGAAGAGCTAGGTAATTTAGAAGACGCACAAGAGTACTTACTAGAGAGCGATATTGCTAAAGAGCCAAAACCTGAGCCACTTAGCGAAGCACAGTTCCGTTGGTTACATAACCAAGACGCTATGGCGACTGAAAAACTAGCTGAAGGTATTCGCTCATTTGCAGATGCGCAAGAGCAACTAGAAGCACGCTTTAAAGCGATGTAACTAATCGCTGTTTAATGAGTTTAAAAACGTCGCTTTTAGCGGCGTTTTTTTATGTCTGCGATTTACTTTAAATACTCGACTTGTCCCCATTTACGTTCTTTTTGTATTGATCTTCATCAAAACACCACCCATCAGTAACAGTTTCGTCACATTTATATTCTATTTTATTAATAGCTGTGGTATAGATACTGCCGAGGTTCAAAAAGTGGTCAATAGGAGATAATCAATGGATAGCCTAAACGAAATAATAGAGATATTAGAAGGTTCTGATACATCGAAAAAAACCTCTCAAAAAAATAAAAAAAGAAAATGGCGCGAAATAGAAGCAATAAAAGATAAGCAACGTTTGCGCAAAGAACTACAGGAGCTCGACTATTTTGCTGATAGTATTGCTATTGATGAATTAGAGTTTTAATCAACAACAGCAACTAAAAAGGCTTTCATTTATGAAAGCCTTTTTTAATACCAATTACCCTATACTTGCCAATTAATGGGCTGTGCTCCTTGCGCTATTAACAGTTCATTGGTTTTTGAAAAGTGCTGACAGCCAAAAAATCCGCGATGCGCAGAAAGCGGTGAAGGGTGCGGCCCAGACAATACATGATGGCGCTGGCGATCAATGCTTTTACCTTTTTTTTGTGCATGTGCGCCCCACAAAATAAACACCACTCCTTGGCAATGCTCATTTATATGAGTAATTACGTTATCGGTAAATTGCTCCCAACCTAAATGTTTATGGGAATGGGCTTGCCCTTGCTCTACTGTTAGTACGGTATTAAGCAAAAACACACCTTGATCTGCCCAGCTTTGTAAATAGCCATGCTCTGGCGTAATAAAACCATTAATGTCAGTCACTAACTCTTTATAAATATTTTTAAGTGAAGGCGGGAGCTTTTTAACTTCAGGCAATACAGAAAAACACAAGCCATGCGCTTGCCCTTCTCCATGGTAAGGGTCTTGACCTAATATAACCACTTTAATGTCGCTAAGTGGAGTTGCATCAAATGCGCTAAACACCTGCGGTTCTGGTGGGTATACAGCAATGCCTTCAGCTCGTTTATTCGTAACATATTCAAGGGTTTGCTGCATATATGCTTGGCTAAGTTCATGGTTTAAAAAAGATGACCAGTTGCTCATAATTGACTCTTAATAAGTTTTCTAGATACCTCAACTTTGTCACACATTTGTGCTAATCCATCAAGCATTCTAGGAGAAAAACGATGTAATAAATCCGCGTTAACGCTAATAAATTGCTTATATTTAACCGCCGGAATTTCAGGCCATTGCTGCCAATTAACTGTAGGTATTACCCGTTTTGACTTTTCATTAGGGATAATAATAATTTGTGGCTTGGTGACTATTACGTTTTCAATGCTGATTTGTGGATAATCTGTGTCGCTGTCAGCAAATACATTGGTTACTTGGCAGGTTTCGATTAACTGATTTATCCAGGTATTTTTTGATACCGTCATCATAGGCTCAGGCCACAACTGATAAAACCCAGAAAGCGTGGTTTTATTTTGCTGCGTGGCTCTAATCGCGTTGAGCTTAACTGTAAATGCCTCTGCTACCTTTTTACTTTGCTCAATACGACCCGTTAATTGACCTAGTTTTAGTATTTCCTTCGCAACGCCTTCAATTGAGCGTGGATTACTTAAATGCAATTCAATCCCTAGTCGCTTTATTTGTGCTAAATCTTCTGCCTGATTACCGCTTTTCCACGCAATGACCATGTCAGGTTTTAGTATGAGTAACTTTTCGATAGAAATGCCATTATAGCCACCAATACGCTCAATTTTAGTCGCCTCTTGTGGGTAATCTGCGTAATCCAGCGTACCCACTATTAAATCACCAGCACCAATGGCATATAAATTTTCGACTATGTGTGGCGCTAGAGCCACAATACGAAGCGGCTTGTCGGCTAAGGCTTGGGGTGCACTAACGGCAAACAATATCAGCCCAACAACAATGCGTTTTAACATTAGTAATCAAAGCCCTTTAGTGCTTTTACGCCCGACTCAAATGCATGTTTTACATTTCGTACTTCACTTACCGTATCGGCCAGTTCAATTAAGGTACGGTGCGCAGCACGGCCAGTAATAATTACCGATTGCATTGCAGGTCGGTTGCTAATTGCAGCAACAACCTCATCGAGATCGACATAGCCATAAGTCACCATATAGGTGAGCTCATCAAGTAATACCACGTCGATACTGCTGTCGCTTAGCATCCTCTTTGACTCTTGCCATGTTGCTTGCGCTGCCGCAGTATCGGCCTCTTTATTTTGCGTATCCCAAGTAAAACCAGTGTTCATAACAGCAAATTCGACCCCTGCACCTTGCAGTAAATTACGTTCACCACATTCCCACGTACCTTTAATAAACTGACACACGGCCGCCTTTTTACCGTGACCAACACAACGTGCAACCACACCAAAACCAGAGGTTGATTTACCTTTGCCATTACCGGTAATAACCTGAAAAATACCTTTTTCTTGCTGTGCTGCTGCTACACGAGCATCAACCTGTTCTTTTACTTTTTGCTGGCGCTGTTGGTGCTTGTCGTTTGTTGATTCAGTCATTGTTATGTCCTTGGTAAATTTTAATAATTTGTTCAATATTTAAATGTGTTTGGCACATATCAGCGAGCCGTTCTAACTGGCGTTCGCGATGCTCATTAATGCTGATGGCATTAATGTCACTGTCTGGTTTTAGCCACTTTAATAGCAGCTCCGTAGTAGCTGCGTTGTCGAACAAGCCATGTAAATAAGTACCGGCAATGGCATTATCGTCACTAATAAAACCATCCGTAGTAAAGCCATTGGGGTGTTTATTAAAGTGAATAAGTGGTTTATTGAGCGCCTTACCTTTACTGATCCCAGCATGTATTTCATAACCCTGACAAGCAACCTGCTGCTGGTTTAAACTAATAGTGGCGTTTACTTGGCTTAGCACTTTTTGTTCACCTAATGTGGTATCAAAATCACTAAGTGCTAACCCAGCCATTTGCCCTAATGATGATTCCACCGCATTGGGGTCGCTAATAGTATTACCTAACATTTGCATACCGCCGCAAATACCCAGTACTTTGCCACCATAACGTAAGTGGCGTTTAATTTGCTGATCCCAGCCTTCATTTTTTAAAAATACCAAATCACTAAGTACATTTTTACTGCCAGGCATAATGATTAAGTCAACGGATGGAATCGCTTGAGTATGACGCACATAGTTTATATTTATATTTGGGTGCAATCGCAGTGCATCAAAATCAGTGTGGTTACTAATATGAGGCACCAGCAGTACCGCAATATTAATGCTGGCTTCGGTCACATTATTATCTATGGCAACGGCATCTTCGGCATCAAGAGCTAAATCGTGTAGGTAGGGTAACACCCCTAACACAGGTTTACCTGTGTACTCTTCAAGCCAATCTAACCCGCCTTGTAATAGGCTAATGTCACCACGAAAACGATTAATAACAAAGCCTTTTACCCGTGCTTGCTCTGACTCGCTTAATAGCGCCAAAGTTCCTACTAGGTGAGCAAACACGCCCCCTTTATCAATATCGGCAATAATAATAACCGGACAATCGACCTTTTCGGCGTAGCCCATATTGGCAATATCGTTTGCCCTTAGGTTAATTTCAGCTGGGCTACCAGCCCCTTCAACCAGCAATAAATCAAAGCGTTTAGCTAAACGATTATGTGAGGTTAATACCGCATCCATAGCCACTTTTTTATAGTCATGGTAAGAGTCGGCTTCCATATTGCTAATAACTTTGCCATGAATAATTACTTGTGCGCCGGTATCACTATTGGGTTTGAGTAATATGGGATTGAAGTCTATTTCAGGTGCTACTTTTGCTGCAACGGCTTGTAATGCTTGTGCTCTACCAATTTCACCGCCATCATGCGTTACGGCACTATTAAGCGCCATGTTTTGCGGTTTAAATGGCGCAACATTAACGCCTTGATTAGCAAACACTCTGCAAAGCGCTGCAACCAAGGTACTTTTACCCGCATCGGAAGTAGTGCCTTGTACCATTAATGTTTTCATTATTTACCCACCAGCTGGCGCTTACGAAAATACAATATACTTAAAAAGAATAGACTGCCAATAGCCGCCGTGATCACCCCGATTGGCAGCTCTTGGTTGCTTAATAGTGAACGAGCAAGCACATCGACCCATACCATAAATATGCCCCCGACTAATCCGGTCATTAATAACCCAACACGGCTACCTTGAGAGATAAAAAAGCGCACTATGTGCGGCACCATTAAGCCAACAAAGCCAATTCCGCCACAGTTAGCAACCAATACGGCCGTGATCAAC
The DNA here is from genome assembly GCF_001974855.1 of Pseudoalteromonas sp. SK18. Lineage (GTDB taxonomy): Bacteria > Pseudomonadota > Gammaproteobacteria > Enterobacterales > Alteromonadaceae > Pseudoalteromonas. The sequence goes on from NZ_MTQB01000001.1 coordinate 325,561, forward strand.
GAGCTTAAAATAAGCATTAAAATTCTAAAGCGATGCACCCTAACACCAAGCGTTGTCGCGCTTTCATCGCCTAACAACATCGCATTAAGCTGGCGCCTAAAACCCAACATGATTATTGTACATACCATAATGACTAAGGCAGGTAACAGCAGCGACTGCCACTGTGCTCTAGCAAAACTACCTAAAGTCCAAAATAAAATAGCCGCGACTGCTTGTGGATCGCTCCAATAAAGTAACAAACTAGTAAAAGCACTAAATAAAAATGATAAGGCCACCCCTGCCAATAACATCGACTCAACTTGAGCGTTGCGCTGGCTACCTGCAATTAAAATTAATAACCCCATCGCCACTAAACTGCCGGTTAATGCCGCCCCAGATAGTGCAATACCCGCCCCAGCTCCTACCAAGGACATTAATATAACCACCCCTAATGAAGCACCAGACGAAATACCAAATAAATAAGGATCAGCTAAGGGATTACGGGTGACTGTTTGTAGTATTAAACCTGCAATCGCTAAGCCACTACCGGCTAAAAAAGCCAACAAAGTACGTGGCATTCTTAATTCAATAATAATGCGGCTGGTAAATGAAGCCTCGTTTGAAAAGGTTAAGCTTTGGTATACATCTGCGAGCGACGTAGGTACCGCACCAAAACTTAGTGCGATAAATAAACTCAATAGTGCGCATAATAGCGCAGCGATTAATGCAACGGCATGGTTAGAAAAGGCCGTCATATTATTGGTATCCATAATAATAAGTAATATGAGGAATAGCCTCACCTTTAATTGTTGCTTGAGGGTGAGTGCTCACTTGAGCACAAACACCAAACACCTCATCCAGCATCTGCTCGGTGACCACTTTATTTGGCTTACCTGCATCTACAATCTCTCCGCTTTTAATAACCACTAACTCATCGCACATGGCTGCGGCTAAATTTAAGTCATGAAATGACGCGAACACCGTAATACCTAAAGATTTAGCCAGCTCCATAAGTTGAATTTGATATTTCACATCAAGGTGACTGGTCGGTTCATCCATAATAAGAAGTTGTGGTTGCTGCACAATAGCGCGGGCAATAAAGGCTCGTTGCTTTTCACCGCCTGACAACGAATCAAATAGTTGAGTGCTATGAGATTCAAGCCCCACGTGACTAATAGCTTGAGCTATTTTTTGTTTATCCGCCTGAGTCGTCGTACTAAATAAAGTTTTATGTGGCGTAAGCCCTAACGCAACCACGTCGAATAACGAAAGGTTAAATTGCGACGGTGTTTCTTGTAGCACAACAGCAACCTGCTTAGCGTAGTCTTCGCTTTTTAGTTGCCAAATATCGGTATTATTAAATTTAACCTCGCCTGCTGATGGCTGATTAAATCGATATAAGCAACGTAGTAAACTCGATTTCCCCGCACCATTAGGACCAATTAAGCCAACAAACTTGCCACGCTCAATACTCACATTAATATGCTTAAGGATTAAGGTATTACCCACTCGCCAAGAGACATTATTTACGGTTAAAAGCGCTGTTTGTTTAGAGGTTTGAGTGTGCAAAAAATTATCCTAGGCAGGAAAAACCCACACTCAGTACAACAAGTACTAAAAAGAAAATGAGTTAACCCGCTCGTTATATGAAGTTTTAAGGCACTTGTATCTGACTTACAGTAAAACTGATCACAGTTACGGGAATAGTTGAGGAGTTTCACCTCATTCCAAATGCTTGGCTATTATGCGCAGATAAGTAAATAATTTAAAGCAAAAAAAACCGCACTCAACTGAGTGCGGTTAAAAGGGAGTGTTTTAACTAAGTATTAGTTAAAACTTATATTCCATACCTAAACCTAGGTAATCTTGGTCAACGTTGTTGTCCATATCAAAACTTGAGTAAAAGCCAAACACTTTAAGGTTTTTGTTTAGCTTATGATCAACACCCACTGTTACAGCGCTTTTATCATCGCTGCCATCAAAGTCCATTGCTTGGTATTGAACTTTAAAAGTGTTACTACCCATTAGGTAAGCTGCATTCACTAAATAGCCATCAGCTTCTGCGCTGCCGTCTACTTTTTCTTGTGTTTGGTACATAGCGCCAAGTCTAAAATCTTCAATTTTACCTTGTACTGTTGCACGTACTACATCGTAGCCGTTCACTTCGCTGTCAGCAGCAATAGCAGCATATACTGCGCTCTTTTTAAGGCCTGCATCACCGTAAGTTAACGCCACTGAGTAACCATTTTTAGCATCTACGTCGTCTTCTGCAATAAATGACGCTAATACTTTAAAGCCTTCATAGCTGTTTGAAGCGTAAGATACTGAGTTACCTAAACGGTTTTCACCTTTAAAGATATTTTTAATATCACCTTCAAGGTCGCTAAATAAGTCTACTTTACCTTGTGACTGTTTCAATGCTGTATCATTACGGCCTATTACAACTTGACCAAATCCGCCTTTAAAACCTACATATTGATTACGCGCTGAAATATTATCTTTATCGCCTTTTGAGTCAGCGTCAGACACATCAACCTGAAATTCAAACTTATAAACAGCTTCTAAACCGTCTGAAATTTTTTCAGACCCTTTAAGTCCGAAACGAGATGCATTACTTTTAATTTCAGTAAACGATCCTTCACCATCATCAGATGACTGAACGGTTACATTCGCTTTGCCGTAAATATCTACTTCTGCAAGCGCATTAAAAGATAAACCACTAAGTAAGGCTAAGCACAAGCTCGATTTTACAAATTTCATGTTATTTCCTCGATAATCACAATAGGCTAATTTTTAAAACAGCAGCAGTGTGTCACCACTAAATGACAAAAATATTACAAAAGACATATTTTTGTCTTTTTAAGTTAATAAAACTGCATTAATTATGAAATCAAAATAACATGTAACTAAAATACGGCCTGATCACTACTTACTTTGTTTCAATAAACTGGGTGTCATTTGCGACAACAAATTAACTAAGGTTTCAATTAACTCTTTCTGTTCGTTATCTCTATGATAGGCAACAAATACATCTCTTGAGGTATTTTCTACCCCTTTAACATGAAAAAGTTCGCCTTTTTCCAAATGATCTTTAACTAATACTTGTGGAATAAACGCACTACCACCGCATTGCAGTATTAAATCAAGCGCTATACGCCCAGTACTAGTTCTAAAATAAGGCGGTGTTTTACCGGTAAACTGACGCGCATGCCAAAGAGAAAACGTGGTTCCCCAATCAACATACACATATTGATTATCAAAGAAGTTATCACTGGTTGCCGTATCGTAACCACTCACCGGAATAATAGGCAGTTCACAAATACGTTCAACCACAAGTTCATCCACTTTTGGCGGATCAAACAAAATGGCTAAATCAAGCGTGCGTTCCAACAATAAGCGAGTACTTTCTTGTTGTGCTTTTACCTCCGCCACCAAAGATACACCAGGCATAGCCGATACAATATTTGTAATACCAAACTGTAAAAAAGCATCCCAAATATTAGGAGTCCCTGCTAAGCTGATTTGCTTATGCATATTATCTGCAAGTGCAACATCCACTTTGGCTCTTTGCATACCGGTTATAATCATTTGCGCATGCGGTAATAAGCGCTCACCAGGGGCCGTTAGTTGTATATTATTACGCTGGCGAATAAATAAATTCACGCCTAATCCCTGCTCTAATTGACGAATTCGAAAACTCACCGCAGACTGCGTTATGTATAGGTTTTCTGCCGCTTTACCAAAATGGCGAGTACGCACCACTTCGACAAATGTTTTTAATAAATCTATGTCCAATTTTTTATCCTCACGATAAAAATTTTTTGTTTAAAAAAATAGCAATTATGTCCCATACTCCAGCTAATAATTGGTATGAGGGTACAGCTATGAGCAATGATATTTCACTACTTCGTCAAGCATTTGTTAGTCAACGTCAGTTTTATGATGATCAAAACTTTCCACGCGGATTTAGCCGCAGCGGACATTTTACCCTGTTAGAGGCAAGTATTTTAGAACAGCACGGTGTTGTTTTAAAAAGTCTGTATAACAAAACAATTGAGCCACAAAACGAATATCAGCAACAATTTGTAAATGCGGTCAGTGGCATAATTGAGCCAAGTAACCCAATTGAGCGAGCATGGGTTAAATACTTAAAGTTAACAACCTGCAAAACAAAATTTCATACATTATTTGGTCGCTCAAAAATTTCAGGGCCAACACCAATCAGCCAAGATTATTATTCTGAGGCTGACAATTTATAAGTCATTACAATAGTTGCTTTTTGGCGTTTTAGCAGTTACAACTTGTATAAGCAAACACTTTTGCAAAATTTTAAACAGGGCTGTTACGTGACGCACAGAATACTTATTGTTGAAGACACACCCGCAATTGCGCGAGTGCAAAAGCATATCGCGCAAAAAGCGGGCTATGAGGTTGATATCGCTCAGTCGCTAGCTGAGACTAAAGAGCTAATAAGTGAGCACGCTTACTTTTGCGCGATCGTTGACTTTATATTGCCCGATGCCCCGCGAGGGGAAGCGGTTCCCTGCACGGTTGCAGCAGATATCCCCACCATAGTTATGACGGGCAATATTGATAAACAAACTCGCGACACCGTCGAAAAATACCCTATTATTGATTACATTATCAAAGGCAATAAACAAGCTTACGAATATTTAGAAAAGCAGCTTTACCGCCTACCTCGCAATAAACAGATAAAAGTACTGGTTGTTGATGATTCAGCGTCAACACGCCAATACATATGTAGTTTATTAACACGTCATAAATACCAAGTATTACAAGCAGCCGATGGCTTAGAGGCGCTCAAAGAGCTTGAAAACACGCCAGATATCGCTGTAATTATTACCGATAAAGAAATGCCTAACATGGGCGGTGTTGAGCTGTGCAATGAAATTAGGCGTATTTATAGTAATGACGAAAAAGCTATTATTGGAATTTCAGGTGCTACGTCGTCTAATTTATCTGCCTTATTTCTAAAAAATGGGGCAAATGATTATTTGTATAAACCTTTTAATAGTGAAGAGTTTTACTGCCGGTTAAGCCAAAACGTCGATATGCTAGAACACATAGCCACCATAAAGCGACAAGCCAATACCGACTATTTAACTAAACTTCCTAATCGTCGTTACTTTTTCGAAGAGGCTAATAAGTCGTTAAAGCAGTTAAAAAAGGCAGAAACACCAGCCATGTTAGCTATGCTTGATATTGATCATTTTAAAGCGATTAACGATACCTATGGCCATGATGCCGGCGATGAAGTGCTTAAAGGGCTTGCGGTGTGTTTTAATAAGTACTTCGAAAATCAATTGGTTGCCCGTTTAGGCGGAGAAGAATTTGCGGTGTTTTTTACTGAACTGACCGAACAAGAAGCACTAAAACGACTAGAAAGTTTTCGATTATTTATTGAGCTTAACAGCCATGAATTTAGCCAAGCAAACATCAAGTTCACGCTGTCGATAGGCTTCAGCAACAGTAAAACCTATCAGATTGACGAGTTATTAAAACAAGCCGACTTAAAGCTCTACAAAGCCAAAGAGTCGGGGCGTAATAAAGTGGTTTAGTTTAACTAAACCACACCTGAGGCGACAATGGCTGCTTTTCTACGTTTACGCGACTGATGGTATGAATCCCAACTAAAAATAGCCAGTGCACTCCAAATGCACGCAAAGGTAATTACCCGTTCAGCATCAAACACTTCACCGTAAAACACCACCGCTAAAATAAACATTAAGCTAGGGCCTATGTACTGAAAAAACCCAAGTGTTGTATATTGCAATCGCTTAGCCGCGCCAGTAAAACATAGCAATGGCAGCGTAGTCACTATGCCCGCACTCACTAACAATGTATTAGTTAGCCAATCATTCGCTGGTAAATTAGAGGTTTCGGTCGGCACCATTAACCACCAATAGGTCAGTGCAACTGGTAATAATATTAATGCCTCGATTAAAATCCCAGGCAAAGCATCAACCTGTAGCTTTTTACGTAATAAGCCATATAACGCGAAAGATGTCGCTAACGAAAAAGCCACCACTGGAAATGAGCCAAAGCTAATTAGCTGTAACAACACGCCCGTAAAAGCTAAGGCAACAGCAGCACCTTGCAACTTACGTAACCGCTCGTTTAAAAACACCATGCCAAGCAGTACGTTTAACAAAGGATTAATATAATAGCCTAAACTGGCATCTAGCATGTAGTTGTTATTAATGGCCCATATAAACAACCCCCAGTTAAATCCCAGTAAGGTAGAGGTAACAACTAACATTAAAATAAGTTTAGGTTGGATTAAAATGCGTTTAATTTTATCCCAGTAGCTCAGCACACTCACTACCACAATAAGAAACACCACTGACCAAATAACACGGTGCATTAAAATTTCAAATGCTGACACATGTTGGATCATCTTAAAATAAATAGGTGCTAGGCCCCACATAAAAAAAGCGAGGCAGGCAAAAATGGCGCCCTTTCGCTGCTCGGTATCAATCGACATAATAACCACTTGGTGATTTAAAAGGCCGTAAGTTTAACCCCCTCTCACTTTTTAGCCAACTAAATACGTGCCCGTTCCAAAAGCAATTTGTACTGACTGCTCGTTGTGCAACTCCATTCGGCACACGCATACTTTATTTCCTGAGCGAATCAGTTTAGCACTAGCAATAAACACCTCGCCTTTACCTGGGCGTAAATAGTCGGTGCGTAAATCTATGGTCCCCAGTGTGGCTAGCTTTTTATGTACACTGGGTAAATCTGCATCGTCTAGTTTTCCTATAACGCTGGCGGCAGCAAGCATTCCACCCACATTATCAAGTACTGCCGAAATAACCCCGCCATGGAGAATTTTTTGCGCGGGGTTGCCTATTAACACATCTTGCCAAGGAAAGGAGATTTTAGCTTGTTCAGTACTAAGCGACTCCACCGCTATTTTTAAAAACTGGTTAAAAGGCATATTATTTACAAACAACGCCCCAACTTGTTCAATCAACATTTCTTTATTCATTATTATTCTCTATGTTTTAAGGTGGTACGATGAGTAAAGCACAACTTTAAGCTGTTGTAACCTCCTCGATTATCATTACCTATGTTTACACCAAGTAATGAAAGCTAAAGACATCCTGACAAAAAACCACTAAAATAGCGCCGATGAACACACTAACTCCCTCTCCCAATACGCTGGTGCGTAAACCCGAAACTGTACTCAAACAAGTGTTTGGTTACAGTGAATTTCGCGACGGTCAAAGTGCAGTAATTGATGCTGCAATTAATGGCCAAGACTCGTTAGTATTATTGCCTACCGGTGGTGGCAAATCGGTGTGTTACCAAATACCCGCATTAGTATTAGAGGGGGTAACGATTGTTATCTCTCCGCTCATTTCTTTAATGCAAGATCAAGTAACTCAGTTACAAGCTCTAGGCGTCAAAGCCGCTTACATAAATAACAGCTTAGCCCGTGAAGAACAGCAGTTAGTCTATCAGCAGTTGCATCAGGGGCTTATAAAATTACTCTATGTTGCTCCTGAGAAAGTGCTGCAAAGAGAATTCTTAGAGCGGTTATCGCATTTAAATGTCAGCTTGTTTGCTATTGATGAAGCGCATTGTGTTTCTCATTGGGGACATGACTTTAGACCTCACTATTTTAGGCTAAATGAATTAAAACAACGTTTTACTCATGTACCTATGATGGCACTCACTGCCACCGCTGATAAAGCCACTCGCTTTGATATTGTTGAGCAACTAAAGCTACAGCAGCCTTATATTCACACCGGCAGCTTTGACCGCCCCAATATTCGTTACACCATAGAAGAAAAATTTAAACCTATGGTGCAATTACTGCGTTATTTAAAAGAGCAAAAAAATCAAAGCGGTATTATTTATTGCACCAGCCGCAAGCGGGTTGATGACATTGCTGAAAAACTTGCTGATGCAGGTCTCAATGCCGCGGCTTATCATGCAGGAATGAGTAACGAACAGCGCCAATTTGTGCAAACCGGGTTTGCCCGTGACGATATTCAAATTGTGGTTGCCACTGTTGCCTTTGGAATGGGAATTAACAAGCCTAACGTGCGTTTTGTACTGCATTACGACATTCCAAAAAGTATTGAAGCGTATTATCAAGAAACAGGTCGCGCTGGGCGTGATGGACTGGCTGCAGAAGCCATTATGTATTTTGACCCCGCAGATATAGGCCGGGTTAGACGCTTTTTTGAAGATATTGACGATGAGCAACGCCGGCGAGTAGAAGAACAACGTTTTAATGCCATGGCCAGTTTTGCCGAAGCGCAGACCTGCAGACGTCAAATATTATTAAACTACTTTAGTGAATACCAACGAGAGCCGTGCGGTAACTGTGATATTTGCTTAAATCCACCAAAAAGCTTTGATGGCACACTGGTTGCCCAACAAGCACTTTCGTGTGTCTATCGTGCACAGCAACGATTTGGTTTAGGTTACATCGTAGAGTTATTGCGCGGCGCTAATACCAGTCGCATTCGTGATAACAACCACCATGAACTCAGCACCTATGGCATAGGTAAAGATAAAAGCAGTGAGTTTTGGCTTAGTATTTTACGCCAACTTATTCACCAGGGGCTATTAAGCCAAGATATAACCCAGGGCGCATCTTTACGGCTAACTGAAGCTGCACGCGCTATTTTAAAAGGTGAATATGCGCTGCAATTGGCTGAACCACGCCTACAAGCTAAGCACGTTTATCAGGATAAATTAGCGCAGTTTAATTACGATAAAAAACTATTCGCTCGCCTACGTGCACTACGTAAAGAATTAGCCGATGCTGATGACGTGCCTCCTTATGTGGTATTTAACGATAAAACACTGGCCGAAATGGCGCAGCTTATGCCTACTAACGACAGTGAGTTTTTAAAAGTGTCGGGAGTTGGTTTTACTAAATTAAACAAATATGGCGGTGAGTTTTTAACCGCAATTCGACATTATCTAGCAACGCAATAAGCCCCTTATGACCGAACTTGAATACGATCACACACATCAATGTATTATTGTTAAACCAACAGAGCTGCCGCACGATGAAGACTTTGAATTGTGGGGAACGTTTTTTTTGCACAGCGATGAAATTAGCATTAGTGAATTTGCGGCTGGGGCTGATCGTCATCAACTGCGTTTTAACTATGCTAACCACACGTTTAATTTAAATTTTGAACATTACAGTCAAAGTGTATGGATTAACGGCGAAGGTCAAGATGCTGACAACCTATTGGCAGCGTTAACATTTTATTTAAGCTAAGGCCAACACCTATTTACCGCTAATACCTTATAATCGCTATAAAAAATAAACTAAATTGGCACTTTTACTTACATATTAATAACAATGATGTAAGCTAAGAGTAAGTGTTTTATTTTGCAAAATAGCGCTAAAGAGGGTCAATGCTAAATAGAAAATGGATTGCACGTAGTTGTTTTAGCCTTTCTATTTCGAGTATGTTTATGCTCAGCGTTTGCGCGCAAGAAACGCCACTAGCCCAAAGCTGCCCAAATGACGACTCATCACAAACTCATGAAATTAATTTGCGTCGCCAAATCGAGTCTCAAACCCCACCGCTTACAACAAATAGTAACGCTAAAATTGCCTCTATTAATCTTAAACAACTTAATGTTTTTAATACCGAACTTGAAGCTGAAAACAACGCACTATTTCGCTTTGCTAACCGTGCACATATACAAACTGAGCCTGAGGTTATTAAAAGCATTTTATTGTTTAAAGTGGGTGATACTTTTAATCAAAAAACGCTAGCGGAATCTGAGCGGCTACTGCGTAAACAAAACTATTTATATGACGCACAAATCATTGCCAACGAAAACTGCGATGGCGATGTTGATGTAACCGTGGTGACTCGCGATTTATGGACTTTATTACCAGAGCTTAGCTTTAGCCGCAGTGGCGGCGAAAATAAATCAAGTATTGGCTTTCGCGAGTCGAACTTATTTGGGTGGGGTAAACGACTATCGTTTGCCCGCAAAACCGACAGTGATCGTAATGGCTATTTATTTGTTTATGATGATCCAAATATCCTATCAAGTCGCTACAGAGGGCGTTTAGAGTATGCTGATAATAGTGACGGCAAGAGTCACTTAATTGAGCTAACTTACCCGTTTTACGCTATTGATACACCTTATAGTTATGGTGCACTGAGTTACTCGACCCAGCGAGAAGAAGCCCTCTACCTTAGGGGCGAAAAATTTAGTGAGTTTGAACAAACCTCCGATCTAAATCAGGTGTTTTTTGGTCACTCTAAAGCCCTTAGTCATAATTGGACACAGCGTTTAAGCCTTGGTTATATTGATGAGCAACAAACATTTAAAAGCATAGATGAAACCACAGTGCCGCTAGCTGAAAATAGGCAACTTAGTTACCCTTATGTAAGCGGCCATTGGTTTGAAGATAACTTTATAAAAGTGCGTAACTTTGACAGTATTTATCGTACCGAGGATTTAAACTTAGGTTGGAATATCAAAGCTACGTTGGGTTACTCTGATGAATCGATTAGTAATGACGATAGCCGCGCTATTTACTCGTTTAACTTTAACAAGGCACATTTTAGTGGCGATAATACGCTGTGGCGCTTTCACGCTGATATTCAAGGTTATTGGAATAAAGAACAAAAACAGCTTGAAAACTTAATCACCACCAGCCAAATTCAATATTATTTAAATACCAGTATTGATCAGTCTTGGTATGTAAAAGCTAGGCTGCAATACGCAAAAAATCTCACCAATGATAAACAGCTTACCCTAGGGGGAGAAACCGGTTTACGCGGTTACCCTATGGAGTTTCAACATGGGGATCGTAGTTTTTTAGTCAGCTTAGAAAAGCGCTACTATTGGGAATATGATTTACTACAGCTATTTAAAGTGGGTGGTGCAGCCTTTTTAGATGTAGGCCGCGCATGGTATAACAACGACACGAATACCCTGTATCAAGTTGAAAATACCCCTGTGCTTAAAAATGTGGGTTTAGGTTTACGCCTTGCGCCAAGTCGCGCCAATGCAGGTACCATGATCCACCTTGATATTGCTGCGCCACTAAATAAATACAACGATGTTGACTCGGTACAGTGGCTACTGAGCGTCAAAAATTCTTTTTAAATCACTACTGCGCACAAAGCTAAAACGTTAAACTGTGCGCCTATCATTATTGTGAGAATACGTTTTGGAATTAATCACTGTTTTAGAGCTTGTGGGCACACAATATAAATTAATCGTAACCATTATTGCCCTTTTAAGCTTTCCGTTGCTGTTAAAGCTAACTAAAAAATTACTCGAAAAAGCCATTCGAGGTAAAATCGATTTACACCGAAAATACCGTGCAGAGTTACTATTAAAAATAATACTCGCCTTTGTTATGTTGTGCTTAGTGTTGGTTTTTTGGGGAATAGAGCTGCGTGGTTTATTAGTATTAGGCTCTTCCTTATTTGCCATGTTAGGCGTTGCGCTGTTTGCCGCTTGGTCATTATTAAGTAACTTAACTGCTTTTTTACTCATGTTTATACAAAATGACTGTCGAGTTGGCTATTGGGTTAGAATTGTCGATGGTGCCAATGCCATTGAAGGACGCATTATTGAAATGGGACTGATGAACGTATTACTCGAACACGTTGATGGACATAGGGTAATTTACCCTAATAACTTATTTGTTACCCGCCCCGTGTTAGTACTCAATACAGAGCCAAAACCAACAAAAGCGCCTAAAATTAAACGAATTATTGGCCCAAAGCCACGTAATTAAATAACAATATAAAAAAGCCGCTTCAGCTAATAAACTTAAGCGGCTTTTTTAATTCTTACGGGTGAAGTTAATTATTTAGCTCAGCTGTTTTCAGTTCATCATCTAAATCGCTTATTTCACCAATAAAACTTTCAAGCTGTTGCTCTACCAAACTATTTGAATGGGCAAAGTAAGCAATATGAAATACGGCATCGCCTTCATTTACTAGTGGCATGGTTTGCTGACCAATAATAATACCGCTACGTGGGGCAAGCAGTTCAAGCTCAGAGTCGCCAAGCGGGCTACTTATATAAGCAAGCACTTGGCCTTTCATTACTCTTTCACCTAACGATACTTGCGCTCTTACTATGCCATCAACCTCAGCTCGCACCCAACTTGTTGAACCTGCAATAACTGGCTCAGGTAGCTTTTTAGGACGCTTACCACGCATCATTTTTAAATGACGCATAACATAATCAACCCCTTGTACTCCCGCTGCAATTGCAATCGGGTCAAAGCGCAACGCCTCACCGGCTTCGTAGGTAATAACGGGTATACCCAAATTGGCCGCTTCGCTTCGCAGTGAACCATTGCGCAACGATGCATTAATTACTGCTGGTGTGCCAAAGGCTTTAGCCATTTGCGCTGTTGCTTCATCGGCTAAATTAGCGCGTATTTGCGGTAAGTTAGTACGGTGAATCGCACCCGTATGCAAATCTATAATATGCGTACAGTGCACAGCAACTTGGTTAAAAAACATATACGCCATACGACCCGCTAACGAGCCGCGTTCAGACCCAGGAAAACTTCGGTTCATATCGCGGCGATCAGGCAAGTAACGCGACTTATGAATAAAACCAAACACATTCACAATCGGCACTGCGATAAGGGTTCCACGTAGCTGGTTAGGGTCGATTTTAGCCAGTAATTGGCGCACCACTTCAACTCCATTTAGCTCATCACCATGTATTGCGGCGCAAACCATCAGGACAGGGCCTTCCATTACACCATTGACCACTTCAATAGGGATATTAAGCGGAGAATGGGTATAAAGCTTTGCAGCTTCCAGCGCCAGTGTTTTTCGCTCACCAACGCCAATACTTTCACCTAATAAGGTAAAAGGACGGTTAATTTTAACCTTTGCCACGTGTTGCCGTTCCTTTCACTGAGGCTGTTTTTTCGATGAAATCAATCACCATACCCGCGATATCTTTACCTGTTGCCACTTCAATTCCCTCAAGGCCTGGTGATGAGTTTACTTCCATAACCAAAGGACCACGAGATGAGCGAAGTAGGTCAACGCCAGCAACGTTTAAGCCCATTGCTTTTGCCGCTGCAACCGCTGTTTTACGCTCTTCTGGAGTAATACGCACCAGTGTAGCACTACCACCACGGTGAAGATTAGAGCGGAACTCGCCTTCTTGCGCTTGGCGTTTCATCGCAGCAATTACTTTATCACCCAATACAAAACAACGAATGTCTGCACCGCCTGCTTCTTTAATGTACTCTTGCACCATGATATTGGCTTTTAAACCCATGAATGCCTCAATAACACTTTCAGCTGCTTTACGTGTTTCGGCCAATACCACACCAATACCTTGCGTGCCTTCAAGTAGCTTAATAACAACCGGTGCGCCGCCTACCATTTCTAATAAATCTTTTACGTCATCTGGCTTGCTGGCAAAGCCTGTAACCGGCATACCCACACCTTTACGTGATAGTAACTGCAAAGAACGTAATTTATCGCGAGAGCGAGAAATAGCCACAGATTCATTAACAGGGAACACCCCCATCATTTCAAATTGGCGTAATACAGCACAACCATAAAATGTAACCGATGCACCAATACGTGGCACGATAGCATCGAAATCTTTTAGGTTTTCACCACGATAATGAATTTCAGGTTGTTCTGAGTTTATGTTCATGTAAGAGCGTAACGCATCAATTACTTTCACTTCATGTCCGCGCGCCTCAGCAGCTTCGATTAGACGACGCGTTGAATATAATTTTTTGTTACGAGATAAAATACCAATTTTCATCATTAAAGCCTTAACTAAATGATGTTAAGCATGACGTTAACACTTAACGCTGCTCAACGAATTCTTATAATAAATGTGATAAAGCCGGATCAACGACTATACGATTTTCCATTGCTGTGCGCCCTAACAACATTCTAAACTTCATTGACGCACGACTTGTTAATGTTATTTCTATTGGCCAGCTATATTCGCCTGCATGTAATGTGGTCTCAATAAAATAACGTAATTCTCTCTGGCCACTAGAGCTGGTGACGTACTTCATCTTTTTAACTTTGGCATTGCAGGTAATTTGCGTTTGCTCGTCTTCTTGCAATGGTTGGGCTGTAAATTTAACCCATTTTTCGCCATCTACTTCGTACTCTTCAATATTAATTGCATGAATACAGGAAGTACGCGCACCAGTATCTATTTTTGCTTTAATTTGCTCGATGCCTAGCTCGGGTAAACTTAACCACTCACGCCAACCAACTGTTATTTTTGTCGTCATAAATGTGCCCTTAGTAAAAAAAGTGTTTTATACGCTACAGCCAACAAAATACCAACAAAATAAATTCATCTACTCGATAAGCCGATTTGATTGACCTTTTAAGTTAACTCGTTTAACAATGCACCCTCAACGGATGCACTTAACCATAGGCTAAAAAACAATTTTTTGTTGTTTAACTCAATTTAACATACGCAAAGTAAAGCTAAATTTTATTTACTTAATTAAATACATTACAGTCAACTGTATTAAAAATATACCATTTATGAGAAATTATTATGATTAACGGCTTACTGCATGCGCTTATTCTTGATGAACAAGGCGGTGCTCGCCCGATAGAAAACAGTAAACAATTACGCCAATGGCAACCCACTGATGGAAAGCTGTGGGTGCATATGGATTACAGTCAAAAAGAAGCCGTTGACTGGTTAAAAAATTGCGGGCTGTTAAACGACTACGAACTTGAATCACTGACCGCAGATGAAACACGCCCTCGTATTACTCCTACAACGAATGGCCATATGCTGTTTTTACGTGGAATTAATTTAAATCCAGCACAAAGCCCTGAAGACATGGTGTCTATTCGCTTATTTATTAATAAAGATGTGGTGATCACTACCCGCAAGCGCCGATTATTATCAGTGCAAGATATTCTAACCTCATTAAATAATAACGAGGGGCCAAGCAGTATTTCTGAACTGGTGTGTACATTAGCGCAGAAACTCACTTCACGTATGCAAACGGTAATAGATGAACTAGATGAAAGCTTAGATGAGTTTGAAGAAGAAATTGATGAACCCAGTAAAAAGTTTGATAACCAGGGCTTGTCGCAACTTCGCCGTCAAACAATCGCGCTAAAGCGGTACTTAAAACCACAAAAAGAAGCGTTAAGCAACATGGTTAATAATCATTACCCATGGCTTTTTGACGAAAATAAAGCCAAGCTAAATGAAACCACCAACTTACTTATTCGCTATTTAGAAGAGCTCGATAGCTCAATAGAGCGCGCGCAAGTTATTCAACAAACCATTACTAACCAAGTGTCTGAGCAATTAAATCAGCGTATGTATGTGATGTCGGTAGTGGCGGCTTTATTTTTACCGCTGGGATTTTTAACTGGATTATTAGGTGTCAACGTCGGCGGTATACCAGGGACAGACAGCCCCTATGCATTCACTGCATTTGTCGTTTTTTTGGTTGTTTTGACTGGTGGCATTGGTATTTACTTTAAAAATAAAAAGTGGCTGTAATTACAGCATAGCTCCAACAAGACACAAAAAAGGCGAACATTATTGTTCGCCTTTTGCATTAGACACCCTTACTCTTGAAAGTAAGTGCCCCAACCGTCGTATTCTACATCACATTCAACCGCAAGCTGCGCAAGCTTATCAACGTCTTCCATTATAACGTCAACATCTAATTCGGCTTCAACAACAATGTCAAAGCTCCAAATTTTTTCGCCGTCTTCAAGCTCAAGTTCTGCTGGCTCTTCTACATCGTAACCTAGTTTAAACGCAGCAAGTGCAGCTTGTTCTAACTTAGTAAAGTCTTCACATACAAAGTGGTGTTCTACTTCATAAAGAATTTCCGGATCGGAACCATCTTCAAGTAATGAAGTTACGATGTCTTCACTTATTTCACGCCAGTTTTCCATTATTTCTCTCTCACTTGAGCATCTAATTCTGTTATTTTAGCAGCCATAATGCTGTGCACACTTTTAGCATGTTCACGGGCACTGATACTTTTATCAAGTGCTATGGGGGCTAACATTTCGATGTAAATTGTACCATTATCCCAACGATTTAGTTTAATGGTTTTATCGGTTGTGTTCATACATACTGGCACAATAGGCACCTCTGCACTCATTGCCGTATGAAACGCACCAGTTTTAAAGGGAAGTAAACCTCGACCATAACTGCGCGTCCCCTCAGGGAACATCCACACCGATAAGCCTTTTTGTCTTATTTTAGCCGCTGCTTTAGAAATAGTGCCTGCCGCTTTTGAACGATTCGCTCTGTCGATTAAAATATTACCCGACAACCAATACAGCTGACCAAAAAATGGGATCCACTTCAGACTTTTTTTGCCAACACTCACACAGTTTTTTGGCACCATAGCTGGAACAGTAAATAAATCATAGCTATTTTGATGATTCGCTACATACACAGCGGGCCCCACCTTAAGCGCATCGGGGTGATATTTTAGTTCTAATTTAACCCCAAGCATTTTAGCCATTGAGCCAAACCAACTTGCAATAACATGCACATTATTAGGGTGAAATGGTCTAAATATTGATAATAACAAACCAAAAAAACAACTTAATAATATAAACAACAGCATTATTAAAATACGTATAACAGCTAGCAAGTGCGCCTCTCCAATATAACCACAATTATGTATTGCTTTATTATAACGTTATTTTATTGCGCAGACGAGAAAATAGCGCACAAGCGTGCGCTGAAATAAAACAGTCATAAAAAAAACGGCTTACCTGAGTAAGCCGTTGTCTAGTTTAGTCTAATTTTTCGAGTGTATTAACTTTGCTCTGCGTCTGAGCTTGGCTCATCTACTTGCTGAGGTGTTAACTCTACAACGGCTTCATCAACGCGCTGCAAGCCACGAGGTAACTTATTGCCTCTTCGGCCTCGCTCACCATGATAATGTTCAAGGTCACTCGGCTTAAGGGTTAATTTACGCTTACCTGCATGCAGCGTTACACTACTGCCTTGCGGTACAACGGCTAATACTTTTACAAACTCTTCGCGGGCTTGCACTTTCGCACCCGGAATAGAAATAATTTTATTGCCTTTACCTTTACCAAGCTTAGGTAAGTCACGCAGTGGGAATAACAACATCCGTCCTTCATTGGAAATCGCCATACAGTAGTCAGTAGCCACTTCGTTAACGCGAATTGGCGAAAGTAATACCCCACCTTTTGGTACACTCACCAACGCTTTACCGTTTTTGTTTTTACTCACTAAATCTTTAAAGTCTGTAATAAAGCCATAACCAGCGTCGGAGGCCATTAACAACACTTGAGCGTCTTCACCCATAACTACGTGCTCAAAGCTTGCGCCCGAGGTTAAGTTAAAGCGCCCTGTCATTGGCTCGCCTTGGCTTCGCGCTGAAGGGAGACTATGAGCATCAGTGGCAAATGCACGGCCTGCTGAATCTAAAAATACCGCTGGTTGATTACTTTTACCTCGAGCAGATGCCCTATAGCCGTCACCAGCGCGATAACTTAATCCTTCTACATCAAGGTCATGACCTTTACCAACCCGTGCCCAGCCTTTGTCTGATAACACCACGGTGACTGACTCTGATGGTATTAAATCTTTTTCGCTTAGTGCTTTAGCTTCTACACGCTCAATCACTGGCGAGCGGCGATCATCACCATACATTTCTGCGGCTTCTTGAATTTCTTTTTTCAATAAGGTCGACATGCGACGGTCTGAGCCCAGTGTTTGCTCTAATTTGTCACGCTCTTTCGCCAATTCATCTTGCTCACCACGAATTTTAAACTCTTCAAGTTTTGCTAAATGACGAAGTTTTAATTCTAAAATGGCTTCTGCTTGAATATCGGTTAAATCAAAGCGCTCCATTAATAAAGGTTTGGGCTTATCTTCAGAGCGGATGATTTCTATAACTTCATCAATATTTAAAAAGGCAGCCAGTAAACCTTCTAAAATATGTAATCGTGCCAGCACTTTATCAAGTCGATATTGCAAGCGACGACGTACCGTTTCGCGTCTAAAGGTTAACCACTCGGTTAAAATACTACGTAAATCTTTAACTTGTGGACGGCCATCTAAGCCGAGCATGTTTAAGTTTACGCGGTAATTTTTTTCAAGATCGGTGGTGGCAAATAAGTGCGCCATTAATGGCTCAGCTTTAATTCGGTTTGAACGCGGCACAATCACAATACGGGTCGGGTTTTCGTGATCAGACTCATCACGTAAATCGGCCACCATCGGCAACTTTTTAGCATTCATTTGCGCTGCAATTTGCTCAAGTACTTTTGCACCCGAACATTGATGCGGTAACGCAGTAATAACTATATCGCCCTGCTCTTCACAATACACAGCGCGCATTTTAATTGAGCCACGACCGGTTTTATAAATTTTGTGAATATCAGCTTTTGGAGTAATTATTTCAGCATCAGTTGGATAATCAGGCGCATGCACTAAATCCAATAACTCTTCGAGTTCTGTTTTTGGTTTATCAAGTAATAAACAACAGGCACTGGCTACTTCACGCACATTATGCGGCGGTATATCGGTTGCCATACCTACCGCAATACCGGTGACACCATTAAGTAATATATGCGGTAAGCGCGATGGCAATACTAATGGTTCATCCATGGTGCCGTCGAAGTTTGGCGTCCAATCAACAGTCCCTTGGCCTAACTCTTTAAGTAATACTTCAGAGAATTTAGATAAACGCGCTTCGGTATAACGCATTGCCGCAAACGACTTCGGATCATCTGCAGCACCCCAGTTACCTTGACCATCAACCAAGGGGTAGCGATAAGAAAACGGCTGCGCCATAAGTACCATAGCTTCATAACAGGCACTATCACCGTGAGGATGGTATTTACCTAATACGTCACCCACGGTACGGGCTGATTTTTTATACTTTGCATTCGCCGATAACCCCAATTCACTCATCGCATAAATAATACGACGCTGAACTGGTTTTAGGCCGTCACCAACGTGCGGTAAGGCACGATCCATGATCACGTACATTGAATAATTTAAATAAGCGTCTTCGGTAAAACGCCCCATTGTTTGCTGTTCAATTCCTTGCATTAGCAAGGTATCTGTATCACTCATTAAAGCTTACCTAGTTTTTCTTATAGCTTACGCGGTAAATTACGTTTGCGTAATCATCGCTTACCAATAGACTGCCATCATTTAATTGTGCAAATGCAACAGGGCGTCCAAATGTTGTTTCGTCTTGCATAAAGCCGGTGATCAATGGCGTATATTTAGTTACTTTGGCATTTTCTATGGTTGCCACAGCCACTTTATAACCGACCTTTTTAGAGCGATTCCATGAACCATGCTCAGCAACAAATAACTGTTGTTTGTAGCTATCTGGGAACTGTTTGCCGGTATAAAAATGAATACCTAATGGCGCAACATGCGCCCCCAATGCCAATGCAGGTTGAGTGTAATCAGCAATATTTTTGCCTTCACCAAACTCAGGATCAACAATAACGCCACCATGCACGTATGGAAAACCAAAGTGCTCTTCTTCCTTAGTAATACGGTTTAGCTCATCGGGTGGAATATCATCCCCCATCATGTCGCGGCCGTTATCGCTAAACCATAGCATTTGCGTACTAGGATGAAAGTCAAAACCCACCGTATTACGTACACCTTTGGCTAAAGTCGTTATTTCTTTGGTATCGGTATTTAACGAAAAAATACGGCCAAAGCGAGCATCTTCCTCACAAATATTACACGGTACGCCCACGGGAATTATCAGCTCGCCATTTGGTGCAAAGCGCAAAAACTTCCAACCATGGTGACGCTCTGAGGGTAAATCGCTATAAAACACTTCATACTCAGGATTTTTGAGGTGTTTATCGATATTTTTAAAACGAATAATACGGTGCACTTCACCGACATATAAGTCACCGCCTTTAATTGCTAATCCCGAGGGCATATTTAATCCCTCTGCAATCACTATTTTTTTATCTGCCACGCCATCGCTGTTATGGTCAATCAGTGCATATACATTACCCGCCTTACGCGACCCTGCATACACTATACCTCTGCTTGATACTGCAATTTGCCGTGCATTTTCAACATCATCAGCAAATAAGCTGATTTCAAAACCCGGTGCAGCGGTCAGCTTGTCGAGTATATTTTTCGCCATCACTGGCGATGATATTAAGCCGAGTAACAACAGTGTGCTAAATAATTTATTCATTTGCCTCTCCTGCTTTAAGCCCAAAGGCTTATTAAACTTGTGCCTTGTTACCGTGATCTTCTAACCATTGACGGCGATCTGATGAACGCTTTTTGGCTAGTAGCATATCCATCATTTCCATTGTTTGCTGCTCCTCATCAAGAGTGAGTTGCACTAAACGACGAGTATTAGGGTCCATGGTAGTTTCACGCAATTGTAGCGGGTTCATTTCACCCAAACCTTTAAAGCGTTGTACGTTTACTTTGCCACGTTTTTTTTCTGCTTCTATGCGCGCTAAAATACCGGTTTTTTCATCTTCATCCAGCGCGTAGTAAACATCTTTACCAATATCAATTCTAAATAACGGTGGCATAGCAACATACACATGGCCAGTTTTAACTAATTGTGGGAAATGGCGTACAAATAAGGCACACAGTAAGGTGGCAATATGCAGTCCATCGGAGTCAGCATCCGCTAATATACATATTTTATTGTAACGTAGTCCCGACATATCGGTTGAGTCAGGGTCTATACCTAGCGCAACTGAAATATCGTGCACCTCTTGAGAGGCCAAAATTTGCCCTGATTCAACTTCCCAAGTATTTAAAATTTTACCTCTTAGCGGCATAATTGCTTGGAACTCACGATCTCGTGCTTGCTTTGCCGAGCCGCCTGCTGAGTCACCCTCTACTAAAAATAATTCCGTGCGGTCATTATCCGCAGCGCTACAATCGGTAAGCTTACCCGGTAGTGCTGGGCCTGATGTTACTCGCTTACGTACTACTTTTTTAGCCGCACGTAAGCGTCGTTGCGCATTAGAAATACATAATTCAGAAAGTAGCTCTGCGGTGTCAGTGTGCTCATTTAGCCACAAACTAAAGGCATCTTTTACTACACCCGATACAAACGCAGCACATGAACGTGATGAGAGTTTTTCTTTGGTTTGGCCTGCAAATTGTGGGTCTTGCATTTTAACCGACAACACATAGCTACAACGCTCCCAAATATCGTCTGGGGTAAGCTTTACGCCACGTGGTAATAAATTTCTAAACTCACAAAATTCACGCATCGCCTCTAAAAGTCCTTGGCGCAGGCCATTTACATGGGTGCCCCCTTGCGCGGTAGGAATTAAGTTTACATAACTTTCGGCTATCGACTCACCACCTTCTGGCATCCATACTACCGCCCAATCAGCGCCTTCAATAGAGCTTGAAAACTCACCCACAAATGGGTCTTTAGGTAGTATTTCGTAACCTTTAACGGCTTCAATTAAGTAATCTTTTAAGCCTGTTTCATAAAACCATTCTTGGGTTTCTTTCGTTTGTTTATTTACAAACTTAATACGCAAACCTGGGCATAAAACCGCTTTGGCTTTTAATAAGTGGTTAAGCTTAGTCAAAGAAAAATTAGCGGAGTCAAAATAGCTGGTATCTGGCCAAAAACGAACCGTAGTACCGGTGTTGCGTTTACCCACTGAGCCAATCACATTTAAATCTTCAACTTTATCGCCATGCTCAAAAGCCATTCTAAATTGCTGTGCATCACGGCGAACCGTTACTTCCACGCGGGTAGATAGCGCATTAACAACCGAGATACCTACGCCATGCAAGCCACCAGAAAATTGATAGTTTTTGTTTGAAAACTTACCGCCAGCATGCAGCTTAGTAAATATTAACTCAACTCCTGGAATACCTTCTTCTGGGTGAATGTCAATTGGCATACCTCGGCCATCGTCACTCACCTCAAGCGAATTATCTTCATGTAAAATGACATCAATGCGTGTTGCGTGCCCAGCCATTGCTTCATCAACACTGTTATCAATAACCTCTTGGCCTAAATGGTTTGGCCTTGTGGTATCTGTATACATGCCAGGGCGGCGTTTTACCGGCTCTAATCCATTAAGTACTTCAATGGCTTCGGCGTTATAATTTTGTTGAGTCATAGTTTTTATCTTTATATACGCTAATATCTGATTTTAAGAAAATCGACAATGCTTGAAAAAGCTCGCTCAAAGCCATTAAAGCTATGATCGCCGCCAAATTCAATTAACTGTTTACATTGTGAGTAATACTTTATTGCGTGCTGAAAATTTAACACTTCATCCCCTGTTTGCTGTAATAAATACAACAGCTCAGGGTGTTTTAACTCTGTCACCGTTAATGCTTTTAACGCATCTATATGACGAGATTGTAATTGGTAATTATAATCTTGATACGGATTATAATTAGGCCCAAGTATAGGCTCTAATAATGTATATGGGGCAACGGCAGGATTAATTACCACCGCAGGAATTTGATAACGCTGCGATAAATACGTGGCAAAAAAACCACCTAACGAGCTGCCCAATAATACGGTATTCGGTGTTAATAGTTGTTCAAGCGCTATAATAGCCTCAACAGGCTCATGATTTAAACGCGGCACACAATAATCAACATCATAGTGTGCCATAAGCTCACCAAAGCGCACAGCTTTATATGATTTTTCAGAGCTATTAAAACCGTGAATATAAATTACTCGTTTAACCATACCACGTCCGAGTGTATATGTAGCTGTTGTTGCTCAGCATTTAAATACAGCATGCGATAAGCTGCCCCTTTATTTTCTTGCTGCCAAGTCGCACTGTGTTTACTAAATTGCACGCAGCTGGCTGGGGTAGCGTAAACATTGAGTCCTCTAAACTGCTGTTGATAGTCATTATGGACATGCCCATGAAACAGCGCATCAACGCAGCCATTATTAACTAATAAATTTAATAATTGCGGCCCATTTTCTAGCATGTGTTTGTCTAGGTAGCCATTAATAGGCAGTGGGTTGTGATGACAAAATGCAATATGACGATTGCTTGAGTTAACTAAGCACGCCATGATTTCATCTAAATGTGTGGCGCTGACCCACCCTGCAGGCGTTTCACCCTTAGAGTTAATTAATATCAGTTCAATCCCTTGCGCCACTATATGTTTAGCGTGTTGTATTTGCCCGCCACTAATTAAATTAAGCTGTTCAATCTCATCATGGTTACCAGGCACCCAAAATACCGGGCAATCAACGTCACTATTATGAATAAGTTCTGCAAATAATAAATACGAATTAAAGCTGTGATCTTGCGTTAGGTCACCACCAAATATCAACGCATCCGGCTGCTGCTTTGCAATATCAGCTAATGCCTTAACAAAATGATCTGCTGTATTAACGCCAAAGTATTCAGCATTTTTATCACTAAAAAGGTGACAATCGGTTAGGTGTGCAATTCGAAGCCTAGTCTGTTCAAAATAATAAGTGTCATCAAACCAAGCCATTATTTACATCCCAATTCAGTGTTGATTGACCTCTTTCAACACACGCTACTAACCAATCATACAAAAAAGCATTTAACTGATACTTTTCATCTTTTTGATGCATTTTAGGGTTAGGGTAACCATAAGAAGGCTTTATTCGTTGGTGGTAGTCATGATGAACAATTTCAGCCACCTTCGCATCATTGTACAAACGTACTGTTAAATACAGCGGAGCAATGCCAACGAGCATGCCATTTAACTGTTTAATAGATACATCGAGTGTGTACTTGGCACTATCATCTATATGGATTACAAATTCACTGTGGCCTAATTTAACTTCTCTTACATTGCCAATCACTCGCTCACGAGGCAGTAATTTTAAAAGGCGTACGTAATTATGCTCACAAAGCGTTAAATACTTTGGAAGACTTTGAATATATCGATTAGTGGTTAAAAGTGCTGTCAAAATACCGCCATTACTATTAAAAATTAAAAACTATGCCCACTTTTTACGTATCTTATCGCGATTTAGCGCTAACCATTGCAAGCTAATTACGGTAGCGGCATTATCAATTTCACCACTATTAAGTCGCTGCAGTGCTTCGTCTACGTGCATAATATGGGTTTTAATATCTTCACCTTCGGTTTCTAACCCAAAAATGCCGGTGCTCATTTGGCTTAAATCGGCATGAGCTAAATATAAAAACAAACGCTCTGTGGTTCCACCTGGGCTAGAAAGATAAGACAACATAAACTCAAGCTCGGTTAAATTAAGCCCGGCTTCTTCAAACGCTTCCTTTTTAACAACCGACTCGTAATCTTCGCTGCCATCAGTCATGCCCGCTATACATTCTAACAGCCACGGCGAGTGTTTGCTTTTAATTGCGCCAATGCGAATTTGTTCTATAAGCAATACTTGCTCAGTCACTGGATCATAAGGAAGTACCGCAACCGCATCGCCACGCTCTAAAATTTCTCGACGAATAACCTCAGACTCTCCACCAGCAAACAGAGCATGCTGAAATTGATAAAGGTTTATTTTAAAAAAACCGCTATACAGGTTTTCAATCGGTTTTAATCTCACATCATCATGGGTAAATTGAATACGACTTTTATTCGACATGTTTTTTTATTTCCTTTTTGAAAGCGCCGATACATCAACGTCTTGATAGCCAGCCCCAGTAAAACGCTAAATTGAGCGAATGAGGTTTGTTGGGTATATATTCTGTTACACTTGAAAACGTTGTTTTACTAATTTTTTTTTTAGTTATGAAGTAAAACAGGTTAACATGCCTGTAGTACAAAAATTGTCTAAGGACCGAACATCACATGAAAAAGAACATCCTTGCAGCACTGGTTAGTTTATCATGCGCATTGGGCTCAACCGTAGCCAATGCAGAAGATTTACTTCAAGTTTTTGAAATCGCAACAGCCAACGATCCTACCGTTTTAAAAGCAAAAGCCCAAGCCGATGCACAATCATACCAAAGCGATCGCGCTATGAGCGCACTATTACCGCAAATTGGTTTGACCATGAGTTACGATAAAAGCGACTCAAGCTCTTTTCAAAGCGTAGGCGATTTATCAAACCAAGTTAAAGTAGAAAGTGAAACCGATCAATTCAGACGCGGCATTAGTTTAAGCCAAACGTTATTTGATTTAGGCGCATGGAATTCATTAGGTATTGCCGACAAACAAGCACTTCAAGCAAGCGGCCAATACGACTTTGCCAAGCAAAACCTAATTGTGCGTGTTGCTGAGGGCTATTTTAACGTACTTAGCGCTATTGATAACCTTGAATTTGTACAAGCTGAAAAACGTGCTATTGAGCGCCAACTTGAACAAACTAAACAGCGTTACGCTGTAGGTTTAACGGCTATTACCGATGTACATGAAGCACAAGCACAATTTGATAACTCAGTAGCGCAAGAGATCATTGCTAATAATGCGGTAGAAACAGCCCGTGAGCAGCTACGTGAGATCACCGGTAAGTACCACGCAAAACTAGATATGTTAAACACTAAAACATTTTCTACTGTTAAGCCAAGTACGCCTGCAACTGATTTAGTTAAAATAGCTAAAGACAAAAACTTAAATCTGCAAGTATCAAAAATAACGGTTGATATAGCTAAAGAACAAATTGAACTCGCAAAAGCAGGTCATTACCCAAAACTAACGTTAAATGCTAGCTACGGCGACTCATTAACAGATAGTGAGTTAAATGGCGCTAGTTTTGACGACCAGCCTCGTTCAGATTCAACCTCTATTGGACTAAACTTTAGCGTCCCACTTTATTCAGGGGGTGCAACAGTTGCTGCAACTGATCAAGCACGTGCATTTTACGTTGCTGCAAGCCAAGATTTTGAAACGGATTATCGTGCAGTAACTCGCTCTGTCATTACTTCTTACAATCAAGTGGTATCTGACATTGCGACATTTAAAGCGCTTGAACAAGCTGTTATTTCAGCAGAAAGTGCATTAAAAGCCACTGAAGCGGGTTTTGAAGTAGGTACACGTACTATTGTTGATGTACTGATCAGTACGCAAAACTTATACAATGCAAAGCGTAATCTTGCTGATGTGCGTTATCGCTATGTTGTGTCAACGCTTCGTCTAAAACAAGCAACAGGCACATTAAGCCGCGAAGACTTAGTGGGTATAAACCAAGGGTTAAATACCGTTAACTAAACACACGACTTCATTATAAATAATTACTAAAGCCAGCTTTTTGCTGGCTTTTTGTATTTTTAAGCACATAGCGTTAAACTAGGGTCTGTTGACCTTTCAAGGTTTAATTTGCAGCAGCCTGTTTGGTATTTAGGCAAGGCAGAGCTTATCTATACCCAAGTTGCCTTAATCTGCGAGTTTCAGTTGGAATTAAAAGCTATTTTGACAAGGCATTGATTGAAAATAATGGTTATTCCCTTGTTAAAATCAATAACGCAGTATAAATAGCTTTTAAACCAACCCGCAGGGCGTTTCACAGAAACTTACTCCCTTTGTTGTTCCTTTTTAAAAGGGACGACCATTATTGCAAAGGGAACGCCTTGATATTAAGTCCCTGTGAAACGCTGAATTCTGCATATTGAGGCAATTTGGGTATAATGTGGTTATTCCCCATAAATAGGCGATAACGCAGCATCAATGCCAAACAGGCGCTGCCCGAAGGGTTCTGCCTAGGGGCGATTTACTCTTTGTTGCTCGGTTTTTACTTAGCCCACTAGGTTACAAACCTCGCGCTGCTATTAAACCGCCCCTAGTTTGAACAAATATTAATCCGCAAAGGTCAACAGACCCTTGCCTTTTATTTTTAGAGAAAAATTTTTGTGGTTAACTCATCCCCTTTTAAAGCCTCTTTTTTAGGTCCTCGTTATTGGCTAACTTGGATTGGTGTCTTATTTTTATATCTCATTTCATGGTTACCACAAAAAATACAATTAGCCATGGGTAAGCAGCTCGGACGCTTGGTTTATAAGTATATGAAACGCAGAAGGCACATTGCTGAGGTTAATATTAAGCACTGCTTTCCAACAATGAGCGAAGCCGAGCAACAACAGCTAGTACTTAAGAATATGGAAAATACCGGTATTGCTATGGTCGAAACCGGCATGGCTTGGTGGTGGCCACAGTGGCGGGTAGAAAAAGTACTCGGGTCACTAAAAGGGCTTGAGCATTTTGAACGCGTGCAACAATCAGGAAAAGGCGTTTTATTACTCGTTCCTCATGTACTTCACCTTGAAATGGCTGGCCGTTTAATGGGGACTGGGTGTAAAGGTATAGGTTTTTATCGCCCACACAATAATCCGCTGATGGAATACTTTACCACTAACGGACGCCTGCGCTCGAATGAATATTTAATTGGTAAAAAAGACGTCAAAGGTCTATTAAAAGCATTAAAGAACAAAAAAGTTTGTTATTACTTACCTGATCAAGATTATGGCCGTAACCGTTGTGAATTTGTGCCTTTTTACGCAGTTCCCGACACAGCAACGACCACTGGTACACTGATGTTTGCGGGTAGTAAAAACTGCGAAACAATGAGCCTAATTACTCGTCGTGATGAGAAAGGCCAATATCATTTAGAAATCGTGCCTGAGCTTGAGCACTTTCCAAGCGGTGATGATAAAGCCGATGTAAGACGTGTTAATGAGCGCATGGAACAATCAATAAATGCAGCCCCTGAACAGTATATGTGGCTACATAGACGTTTTAAAACGCGCCCCGATAAAGACGCCCCATCTTTTTATTAAAGATGGGTTATTAAAATAACAAAGATGAGTGACAGCCATGTGGTTTTGGATTAGATACATACTTTTAGCCTTATTGTTAATTGGTGCAGCCATTTACTTTTTACTAAATGGTACGTCGTCACTTAATTATCAACAAACCACTAACGCGGCAGCTGAAGGGTTGTCTCGTTTTTATGCGTCAATTCGCGATAAAATTAGCGTTAATAAAGATAACGAAAAGTTTGTAATTGAACTTGAGAAACCCGATCTTAGTCTCGATAGAGCACTGAACCAACGCTCTTTTGTAGTAGAGCCTATGCCTTTGAATTGGAGTGGAGAAGTAGGGCCTCGTCGCTTTCAACGTGACTCAACCTTACGTACTGTACTAACTCAATATGCGAATAACGAAGGGGTTACTTTAATGTGGTACTTAGACAAAGATTACGTTGTTAAAGATCACTTTCGAATAGATAGCAGTTTTAACTCCGCTTTATACCGCGTTAGCCGCTCTATAAATGATGATTTTTCAAATGAGGTGTATGCGTTTTTCTGCCCTAAACAACGTGCAGCGGTCATTACCGAGCTGCCGTCTGAATTTGTACGTACAAACTGTTTAAAGCTAAGTAATTAACTACGTTTTATAAGCGCTCAATAGTCATTGAGCGCTTATAAATCAGTCCAACTCAAAAATAGCTTTCCAAACAGCAGTTACATTATTAATGTCTTCGCTAAAATCTTCACGTTTTACGCAGCGACCTTGCTGATCTAGGCTCAACACATGATAGCGTGAACGATAATCAATATAGGCTTTAATAAGTTGCTGTTTTTGTGTGTCTGTAATGCACCCAATTTTAGCCGCGTCCGTTAAAATTCTGACATTGTCAGAATTATCGCATAAATGGGTAAACTCATGAGCGTGCTTTAATACTAAGTATTGAGTCATAAACTCAATATCGGTCATCGCCCCCACGTCTTGTTTTAAATCAAACTGCTGCTCGTTGCCTTTGGCTAAATGACCACGCATTTTTTCGCGCATTTTAATTACGTCGGTTTTTAACAGCTCAACATCACGTTTTTGACACAATATCTCGGCGCGAATTTGTGCAAAGCGCGTCACTAGTTCAGTTTGGCCTAAAATTAACCTCGCCCTTACTAAAGCTTGATGTTCCCACGTCCAAGCTTGGGTTTGTTGATAATGATTAAAACTCTCTAAGTTAATCGCTAATAACCCTGATGCGCCCTCTGGACGAAGGCGAGTGTCTAATTCATATAAAATACCTGAGGCAGTACGAGTATTAAATAAATGCATTAACCGCTGCGCTAACTTTAAATAAAACTGCCTTGAGTCAATTGCCTTGTCGCCGCTGGTATAGCTGGTACCGTCATGGTTATGGACAAAAACTAAATCGAGATCAGAGTCATAGCCCACCTCAAAACCACCGGTTTTTCCATACGCAATAACGGCAAAGCCTTTATGCTCATCGTCAGTATTAGGTGGCATGCCAAAACGTTTAACACAATGATACCAAGCAATATTAACAGCCTGATCAACTATTGCTTCTGCAAGTGCAGTTAAGTGATCGCTTACTTTCATCACATCAATAACACCAGTGGCATCTGCGGCGGCAATCCGTAACTGATGGGTTTGTTTAAACTGACGTAATGCTTCCATTTGTTGTTCAAGATCGTCATGTTCAATACGTAAAAAATACTGTCTTATTTCATCTTTGTACGCTGTTAATGGGGTCGGTTTATATAGTACTGCAGGGTCAATAAGTTCATCGAGCAAAATGGGGTACAATGAAATATGCTCACCAATCCACTTGCTATGGCAGCAGAGTAAAACTAACTGTTTTAACGTTCCAGGATTTTCATACAACAGCTCTAAATATGCGGTGCGCGAAATAATTTTATTTAATATTTGGCATACCGTTGTAAATGCACTGGCACTGGCATTAAAGTCGTTTAATTGTTTGAGCAATGCAGGCATTAATTTATCAAGAATATCGCGTCCACGATTACCCACTTTGGCTTTAGATAGCCGTTGTTTAAAGTCATTTAATGGTGTTTGCCACTCATCTCTGGGATCATTTAAAAAGCTAACATCGCCATGATCCCAAGTGCTTATAAACGCGCCTTCACAGGTATCAAGTGGTTCGGTTTCTTCACCAATTACCTGAATAAACTCATTATGAATTTGCGCCATTACCTGCTCTATTTTCTCAATCGCTGAGCCAAAATCACCTTGGTTCAATAACACATTCAACCGTTGCTGATTTAGCTCATCATCAGGCAGAGTTTGTGTTTGCTGATCATCAAAAATTTGCAAGTATTGCTCTACCCTACGTAAATAAAGGTAGTTATTTTTAAGCCCGCTGGCCTCATATTCATCAATCACTTGGCTAACTGTTAGCTGCTCTAATGCAGTTAATAAAGATTGTGTTTGTAAGTTAGCTTCTCTGCCGCCTCTGACCATTTGCAATGCTTGGACAATAAATTCAACCTCGCGAATGCCGCCACCGCCTAGTTTAATATTATTAGTTAAGCGCTTACGACGCACTTCTTGGGCAATCATGAGTTTCATTTTTCTAAGCGATTCAATCACTGAAAAATCAATATAACGGCGATATACAAAAGGCCTCAGCAAGGTATTAAACTCCTGCCAATAAATGTTAGGCGTGCCAATTAAGCGCCCTTTTAACATCGCGTAGCGCTCCCAATCACGTCCTTGCTCTTGGTAGTAATCTTCAATGGCATTAAAGCTCATCACCAACGGGCCACTTTCACCAAATGGGCGCAGGCGCATATCAACCCGAAATACTTGGCCATCTACGGTGCATTGGTTCAGGGCTGTAATTAACTTTTGAGCCACTTTAGTATAAAAAACAGATGCTTCGAGCGAGCGACGTCCCCCTTGGGTTTTAACGTTGCGGGGGTATGCAAAAATAAGGTCTATATCAGATGAGTAATTGAGTTCTTGCCCACCTAACTTCCCCATGCCTAGTACCATTAATGGTAAAGAATTTTTGTCTTCATCTAATGGTTCACCATTAGTTTTAGCAACATTTTTGTAGGCCCATTGATTAGCACTGTCTATTAGTTTATTGGCAAGTTCACTAATGTATTCAATACTATCCGCGATTGAGTTTTCACAACATAAGTCTAAAAATGCGACTTTTAGCCAGTATTTTTCGCGATATTGGCGCAGTAATTGATGACATTGCTGCTCTTCTACTTCATTTATATTAAGCGTTGCAAAGGGATCTGAAATTTCTCTATTGTTAATTTCAACGTCGCACAGCAACCAAGATAACAGCGAAGGTTGAGAGCTTAAGCTGCGCCAAGCAAAATCACTTAACGCTAATAAACGCACGATTTGCTGCTGGATTTGTTGTTCGGGATACAGCGCGGCAAAACGCGTTTCACCCAGTTTTTGTAATTGAATAGGAAGCTGCGTGTCGTTACTCATCAATACCCTCTTTTATCTCACCAATAACCATACTAGAATGGTTAAAAACCTATCAAGGTAAATCTATTTAGGAACACCATGTCATATTTGTCATTATCTAACACTAGTTTAGTTGCGATTGCTATTAGTTTTGTGGTTATTTGTATTATTATCATCAGTTTAAGAATTGTTACTCAAATAAAAGCAAAACAAGCACTTAAAGAAGAATTAGCGCAACATGATAACTTTGCAATGGGGATTAGTTTTGCCTCTGAAATATCAGTAGTGATCGCCACGATGGCATTTTTGTTTGATGAAATAAGTATTAGCACGGCTCAATCAAATCCACTAAAAGTAATTTTGTTAATTGTGCTGTTATTTTCGTTTATAAAAATGGGGCATTTAATCCATCGTAAATGGATATTACGCCGCTTTAATGAAGAAGCTGCCATATTAAAACAAAACGTTTGTGCGGCGCTGGTTGATTCAGGGATGCTGATTGCTAACTGTATTTTAGTACTGGGTTTGTATACGTGGACACACACTCAGGGCTTTAGTAATTTATTAATAGCCTCAGTAAGCTTTTTTGTTTTACAAGGACTGTTTGCCCTAGATAGTAAAATACGCGAAAACCGCTTTGCTAAAGCCAATCAAGGGGCTTCGTTGCAAAGTAACTTTGGTTTAGAAAATACCTCAATTGGTATTCGCTATGCGGGTAAGTCAATAGGCTTGGCACTTGCCGCGTATGCTGGTTTATCAAGTGCGGCGTTTCAAAACGGTAAAATGGTAGAAAACTTATTTACTTTGGTAATGCATTGCGGTGTGATGTGGCTATTACTATACTGTTTAACGTATATAATAAAAATTATCTCAATGCCAAATATCGATACCGCACTTGAAGTCGATCATCAGGATAATATTGGCATTGCCTGTATTGAATTTGCTGTATTTTGTGCTATTGGTTACTTATTGATAAGTATGTTTTCAATTTAGTACCAAACACGTTAAATTTAGCCGTTGCTAAACGTCCCTATTTAATTGTTTGGTAAAATTAACAGGGACTTTAGGCATATGGCAATTAAAACAGGAAGTTATCTATTAATTGATATAGATAACGAGTTCAGCCGATCATTTGTAAAACAGTATATTAATACCAATGATGCTGCTAAAAAAGACATTGTAATAGCCGGTGCGAATACGCAAAAGCTAGTTAAAATGATGTTTGATGAACTCGTTAAAGATTATTGCTATTGCGATATTGAGAACGAAATCAGTATTTCAGAGCTCGCCAGCTATCTCCACGAACACCACAATGTTCAAGGCGTGTTATTTAATCAAACAGATTATTTGCTCGCCGATGATAAACAACGCTTTATTTATAATTCATTACATGAAAAACGCTATATTATCAGTCAAACCAATCATGGTTATGACATTAAGCCTATAAATGAAGAGTGTCATTCAAATCATTTGTCCTGTCATACCGATATAGCTCAAACCGCACAAGCGCTAGCTGAGCTTGCTTCCCCTGAATCTGAAAAATAAATAATTGCACCCAAGCCTTTGCTTACTTACCATAGAGGGATATAACTTCTATGTAAAAAAGTGATTTGCCATGCGAGTGCCTCATATTTATCAATCATCTGCGATTGCTGTTAATACCCCTTTAAGCCTTGACGATGATGCTGCAGGGCATATAGGTCGTGTGTTACGCATGAAAGTGGGCGAACAGGTTTCTATTTTTAACGGTGAAGGCGGAGAATTCCTCAGTGAAATTATTGAGGTAAGTAAAAAGAGCGTGGTTGTTATGCCGCTTGAATTTAACTCTCATGACGTTGAATCACCATTAAAAATTCATTTAGGCCAGTGCGTATCTCGTGGTGATAAAATGGACTTTACCATTCAAAAGTCGGTTGAATTAGGGATCACTGAAATCACCCCTATTTTTAGCCAGCGCTGTGGCGTAAAACTAAGTGGCGACCGCTTAGAAAAAAAACACCAGCAATGGCAAAAAATAGCGATTGCCGCAGCAGAGCAATCTGGGCGCAACTTTGTGCCAACAGTACACTCTCCCGTTGATTTAAAAAGTTGGCTTGAACAGCAAACAGCTGCCATTAAATTAACCTTACACCCACGCGCCGAACACAGCATTAAAACCATTACCGTTCCCGATGACGGCGTGCGCTTTTTAGTGGGTCCTGAAGGCGGATTTACCGACGATGAAATAGCGCAAACAAAACAACAAGCGTTTGTAGATATTCGCTTAGGCCCGCGCGTTCTTCGTACAGAAACAGCGGCATTAACCGTTTTAAGCGCACTACAATTACAATTTGGCGATTTAGCTAATTGAAATAACTAAAAGCACCCACATATCAAGGTTACAGTTGTAAAAAACACATAAATTAAGGCACAGCGCATGGCAATTAAGTTAGGTATTATTTCAGATCCTATTAGTGGATTTAACATTAAAAAAGACACCGGTTTTGCAATGATGCTGCAAGCGCAAACCCGTGGCTACGAAATTTACTATATGGAAATGGATGATTTATCGCTGCGTAAAGGTAATGCCTACGCCACAGCAGCAAAAGCACAGGTTTTTGATAACACAGAAAAATGGTATGAGCTTGAAGAAAAAACCAGCATTGCGTTGGCTGATTTAGACGTTATTTTAATGCGTAAAGATCCGCCTTTTGATACTGAATATATTTACGCAACCTATATTTTAGAACGTGCAGAGCAAGCCGGTACTTTAGTTATTAATAAGCCGCAGAGCTTGCGTGATGCCAATGAAAAACTATTTACAGCTTGGTTTAGTGAGCACACACCTGATACATTAGTTACGCGCAGCCAAAAGCAAATCCGTGAATTTTTAGCCCAGCACAAAGATATTATTTTAAAACCATTGGATGGCATGGGCGGTGCTTCTATTTTTAGAGTGAAAGCAGATGATGCCAATATTGGGGTAATATGCGAAACCTTAACTGAGCATGGCAGTCGCTTTGCTATGGCGCAAAATTACATTGAAGAGATCACTCAAGGTGATAAGCGCGTATTGGTTGTTGATGGTGAAGTTATTCCTTATTGCTTAGCGCGTATTCCACAAAACGGCGAAACGCGCGGTAACTTAGCCGCCGGCGGACGTGGTGAAGCACGGCCAATTAGTGAGTCAGATCTTAAAATTGCTCAAGCAGTTGCCCCTACATTGAAAGAAAAAGGCTTAATATTTGTTGGTTTAGATATTATTGGCGATAAGTTAACTGAAATTAACGTAACAGCCCCAACCTGTGTTAAAGAAATTGAAGCCGCTTACGATATTTCTATTACCGGTATTTTATTTGATGCCATAGAGAAAAAGCTAAATAAATAAATTATCACTGAACCAGTTCTAAGATATAAAGCGATGACGCTTATCGTGTCATCGCTGAAAACTCGAATAAATTTTTAGTGTTAAAACATGGGACTATGCCATACTCAAGATTCAATAACTAAAAGGGTAAAAATTATGCAGTCATTAGAAAATCACTTTTTAATCGCAATGCCATCAATGCAAGACCCTTTTTTTAAACGTGCTGTCACTTATATTTGTGAACACAATGAAGAAGGCGCTATGGGACTTGTTATCAATCAACCGATTGATGTTACCGTAGGTGAATTACTCGACAAGATTGATATTGACAACGATAAGTCTCAACAAGCTGCGCAAGTGACAGTGTATGCTGGTGGGCCAGTTAAAACTGATCGTGGTTTTGTGCTACATTCACCAAAACCTGGGTACTCGGCAAGCCAAAAGCTGAGCAGTGATATTATGATCACCACCTCAAAAGATGTGTTAGCCACGTTAACTACCGCCCAAGCACCCGAACAATTTATAATTACCTTAGGTTATTCTGGTTGGGAGCAAGGCCAATTAGAGCAAGAACTACTTGATAATAGTTGGCTGATTATAAAAGCCGACCCTAAAATAATTTTTGATACTCCCGTAGAAAAACGCTGGGAAATGGCAGTTTCTATGCTTGGTTTTGATATTGGCCAACTAAGCCCAGAAGCTGGACATGCCTAATAACATAAAAGATAAACATGACTAAAAAAACTCTAAAACCGCAGGGTGAACGCACTGTAATGGGATTTGACTTTGGTACCAAAAGTATTGGTATTGCAATTGGTCAAGAATTGACAGGCAGCGCCACCAGCTTAAAAGCGGTGAAAGCTCAAGATGGCATCCCTAATTGGGATGACATTGCTGTGCAGGTAAAAGAGTGGCAACCTGATTTAATGGTGGTTGGCCTACCGCTTAATATGGATGGCACCTCACAAGAGGTTACATTTAAGGCTAAGAAGTTCGCCAACCGTTTGCATAACCATTACGGTATTGCGGTTCATACTCAAGATGAGCGCCTCACGACCGCTGATGCTAAAGCACGGTTGTTTGAACGTGGCGGTTATAAAAACTTAGGTAAAGGCAACGTAGATAATATGTCTGCAGTGATCATTTTAGAGAGTTTTTTTGAAGCCAGTTATGGTGAATAAATTGCTTTAACAAAAAAAGCGCCTTGGGCGCTTTTTTTATGCGTGGATTTACACTAGGGGCAATTTAATCGCTGAGCGAGCTTTGCAACCTAGTGGGCTCGATAACTGCTCCTGCGTTATTCCACTGGCTTACATCCATGTAAGAATAAATAAAAACCGAGCAAAGCTTGCGCCCTGCTCACGCCCCTTACCTACTTCCATGTAGGCAACAAATTAGGTCATATTACCTTTATCATCAAGGCCATCAATGGTTACACCTTGTAAAAAGCCTGCTCCCTGCTGCTCGTTATTACGCAGTTTTATCATTAAACGTAAATCATTTGGCGAGTCTGCATGATGCAGTGCATCGGCATAGTTAATCCGTTGCTGTCTATATAGCTCAAATAAAGCTTGGTCGAAGGTCTGCATACCCACTTCAGTTGATTTGGCCATGGTTTCTTTAATGCCCCCAATATTGCCGTTTTTAATTAGCTCACTCACCATTGGCGTATTCAATAACACCTCAATAGCTGCAACGCGCCCTTCACCGTCAGAAGTCGGGATCAGTTGCTGGGCAATAATAGCGCGTAAGTTTAATGCTAAGTCATATTTAAGCTTATCGTGCTTTTCTTTTGGCACTAAGTGCATAATACGGTCAATCGCTTGGTTAGCATTATTAGCGTGCAAAGTGGCAACACATAAGTGACCAGTTTCGGCAAAGCTTAACGCATATTCCATGGTTTCTTGCGAACGAATCTCACCAATTAAAATAACATCTGGCGCTTGGCGTAAAGAGCTTTTTAGTGCTGACTCAAAGCTTTCTGTATCTAAGCCCACTTCACGTTGGGTAATAATACTTTTTTGGTGCTCATGCACAAATTCAATTGGATCTTCTATGGTTAGAATATGCCCGCGCTGATGGCGATTTCTATAACCAACCAGTGCCGCCAGTGATGTTGATTTACCGGTTCCCGTACCACCTACAAATAATACCAGGCCTCGCTTTGACATAATGACATCGGTTAGTGCTGAGGGTAACCCCAGCTCTTTTACATCGGGTATTTTGGTCACAATCCGGCGAATAACCATCCCCGCTCTATCGCGTTGCCAAAATGCCGAAATACGAAAGCGCCCTTCGCTGGTCGCAATCGCAAAGTTACACTCTTTAGTGTTATGAAACTCGGCTTTTTGTTTTTCACTCATTGCCGACTCAACCAACTCCAGCGCTTGCTCATCGGTTAGTTTGTCATCATTAAGAGGGGTGAGCTCGCCATTAATTTTGGCGCTAATAGGCAGCTGGCTTGATACAAATAGATCAGAGCCTTTTTTGTCGATCATTATTTGTAAAAAATGATTCAAAGATAAAGTCATAATAATTCCTTAAGCGCTAAACTGCGTCTTATCTTGCGCTTTTGCATGCGCTGCAATATGAGTGATGATGCCACGGTTAACAAGGTTTGTTAAACATTGATCCATAGTTTGCATGCCCTGCGACGCACCGGTTTGAATTGATGAGTACATTTGAGCAATTTTATCTTCACGAATTAAGTTACGAATAGCAGGCGTTGCCAACATGATTTCGTGTGCAGCCACTCGCCCTCCACCGACCTTCTTGATCAGTGTTTGTGAGATAACCGCACGCAATGATTCTGAGAGCATAGAGCGGATCATGTCTTTTTCTTCACCTGGGAATACGTCAATGATACGGTCAATGGTTTTAGGTGCCGAGGTGGTATGCAAAGTGCCAAATACTAAGTGACCAGTTTCTGCGGCAGTCATAGCAAGGCGAATAGTTTCTAAATCTCGTAATTCACCGACCAAAATAACATCGGGATCTTCACGCAACGCACTTCGCAGGGCGTTAGAAAAACTATGTGTATCGCGGTGAACTTCACGCTGGTTAATTAAGCTGAGTTTATTGTCGTGCACAAATTCGATAGGATCTTCAATGGTCAGTACATGATGATGTTTAGTTTGATTTATATAATCGACCATGGCTGCAAGTGTAGTCGACTTACCTGAACCCGTAGGACCCGTGACTAATACCAGACCTCGTGGATTATCTGAAATTTGTTTGAATATTTCCGGCGCGCCCAAATCTTCAAGTGTCAGTACGTCACTTGGTATGGTACGGAATACGGCAGCTGGACCACGATTAGAGTTAAAGGCATTTACACGAAAACGTGCTAAATTAGGAACTTCAAAAGAAAAATCCACTTCGAGATTTTGCTCATAGTCCTTACGCTGGTTATCGTTCATAATGTCATAAACCAGACTGCTGACCTCTTTATCTCCAAGTGCTGGTATATTAATACGTCGCACATCACCATCAACACGTATCATAGGTGACACCCCTGATGATAAGTGCAAATCTGATGCTTTATGTTGCACACTAAATGCCAATAATTCGGTGATATCCATTTATGACTCCACAACTAACTGATAAATATATGGTTACAATAGCAGAACGACTCACATCCGCCTACGCTAGAATTGCAGAGGCAGCGCAAAATGCGCAGCGTAACAGTAACGACATTACGTTACTTGCAGTATCTAAAACCAAACCCGTCTCTGATATTATGGCAGCTTATGAGCAAGGGCAACGCCAATTTGGTGAATCTTATGTTCAAGAAGCTGTAGATAAAATAGCGCAACTAGGCACATTTAGCGATATTGTTTGGCATTTCATTGGCCCCATTCAGTCAAATAAGAGCGCCTTAGTGGCTAACCACTTTGACTGGGTGCAAAGTGTTGATAGGCTCAAAATAGCAAAACGCTTAAATGCTCAGCGTCCGCAGGAACTACCCGCACTTAATGTGCTAATACAAGTTAATATTAGCGCAGAAGAAGCAAAGTCGGGCTGTGCAGTAGAAGAAATTGACCAATTAGCACAATTTATAAGTCAATGCTCGCAATTAAAACTGCGCGGACTAATGGCTATTCCTGCAAAAAGTGACGATGAAAACACGCAAACTCAATATTTTGAGCAATTACAAACTTGCTTTGATAAACTACAGACCCAATATCCTCATATAGATACGTTGTCGATGGGGATGAGTAACGATGTAGAAGCTGCCATAGCGGCAGGTTCAACCATGGTGAGGATCGGCACAGATATTTTTGGAACACGAACTTAAAAGGTGATAACAGACATATGTCAGATAAAAAAATCGCATTTATAGGCACAGGTAATATGAGCTACGCCATCATTGGTGGCATGGTAAAAAACGGCTTTAACGCAAACAATATTATTGCGACCAACCGCAACCAAGAAAAACTAGCTAAGGTAGCCGCGGATTTCAAAGTGCAAACCACCAGTGACAATAACGAAGCTATGCGCGATGCAGATGTCATTGTTCTGTCTGTTAAACCACAAATGATGGGCGACTTATGCCAATCATTTCAAGATTCAGGCATCGACTTTAGTGATAAATTATTTATCTCAGTTGCTGCGGGCCTAACCGTTAAACGCTTACGTGAAATGCTTGGCCAAGATGTGAAAATGGTGCGTTGTATGCCAAATACACCGTCGTTACTTGGCCGTGGCGTATCGGGCTTGTATGGCGCTGGCGAAACGCAAAGCGAACATGAATTTGTACAACAAGTATTTGAGTGTACC
The DNA here is from genome assembly GCF_001974855.1 of Pseudoalteromonas sp. SK18. Lineage (GTDB taxonomy): Bacteria > Pseudomonadota > Gammaproteobacteria > Enterobacterales > Alteromonadaceae > Pseudoalteromonas. Next base: position 364,805 of record NZ_MTQB01000001.1, read on the forward strand.
GGCATTGTTGTATGGGTAGAGCAAGAGTCACAAATAAATGACGTGATTGCTGTTACCGGCTCTTCGCCAGCTTACTTTTTCTTATTTATGGAAGCGATTGAAGAAAAAGCGAAAGCATTGGGCTTTAATGATGAAGACGCGCGTCGCTTAGTACAGCAAACAGCGCTAGGCGCAGCTGAAATGGCACTTAGCCAACCAGATATTAGCATTTCGCAACTGCGCGCCAATGTAACTTCAAAAGGCGGCACCACACATGCAGCCGTTGAGCATTTAAAAGCGCAAGGCTTAACCCAAACTGTGGGTGATGCAATGGATGCGTGTATTGCGCGTGCAGTGCAAATGGAACAAGAACTTTAAAACCATTTTTTATTGAAGGTTATACTATGAATGCCATGCAATTTTTAATTAGTACCTTGTTTGATCTATTCTTGATGGTGGTACTACTGCGTTTTTGGCTACAGTGGGCAAAAGCCGACTTTTACAACCCAATGAGCCAATTTGTGGTCAAAGCCACTTCGTTTGCAGTTAATCCACTGCGAAAAATCATTCCAGGGCTAGGCGGGCTTGATTTAGCCTCTTTGTTACTGGCATTTATAGTAGCGGCTGCAAAAATAAGTACATTAATGTGGCTCATTTATAGCTCTTGGGCTATTCAACCTGTACTTATACAGGCGCTAATAACTGTTTTAAAAGAAGGTTTAAACTTAGTTTTTTGGGTGTTAATCATTCGCGCTATTTTAAGCTGGGTAAGCCAAGGCTATAACCCTATTGAAGCGGTATTCCATCAGCTAACTGAGCCAATGTTAAAGCCAATCCGTAAAATTTTACCGCCATTGGGGGGATTAGATTTATCGGTATTGGTACTGATTATCGGCATTCAGTTTTTACAAATGCTGCTAATAGACCTTTTAGCTTAAGCATAACGTAATATAAAAGAGGCCTAGCGCCTCTTTTTTATATATTCAGGAGTTAACCATGCAACGTTTAATCAAGTTTTGTTTTATTGCTTGTCTCGCTTTAGCATTTAATGCACACAGCGCACAAGAACAAGGTGCCCAATACAAAGAACTAGGCGCTTGGCAAGTTCACTATATTGCTTTCCCATCTACGTTTATTCAACCGCAAATAGCTAAAGCGTATGACCTTGAGCGTAGTGGCTATAAAGGCATTGTTAATATTTCAATATTAAAAAATGATGCCGATAAAACCGCTCAAAAAGCGACATTACAAGGCACCGCTAAAAACTTATTAGGTAACAAGCAAACCCTTAACTTTAAGGAAGTCGTTGAAGGCGATTCTGTTTATTACCTAGCACAAGTAGATTACACCAACGAAGAGATTTTACGTTTTGAAATTGAAATCCAACAAGGTAATCAGTTTCAAACATTAAAGTTTAAGCAAAAATTTTACGTAGATTAAATATGACCAACACCTTAGTACTTGCAACCGGCAACCCCGGAAAAGTAAACGAGCTGGCTAACATGCTCAGCTCACTTAATATTAATGTTGTACCGCAAAGCGACTTTAATGTCAGTGACGTTGCCGAAACAGGCACCACGTTTGTAGAAAATGCGATAATTAAAGCGCGTCATGCAGCTAAAATCACCGGACTGCCCGCTATTGCAGATGATTCAGGTTTAGAGGTTGATGGCTTGAATGGCGCACCCGGTGTTTACTCAGCCCGCTTTGCAGGTAAAGGCGCAAGTGATCAAGATAATATCGATAAATTACTGGCTGACTTAGGCGACAACCCTAATCGCACTGCCCGTTTTTGGTGCGTATTGGTACTAATGCGTCATGCTGACGACCCTACCCCGCTAATATGCAGTGCTAGCTGGGAAGGTGAGATTACCCTTAGCCAACATGGTGAAGGCGGCTTTGGCTACGATCCTATCTTTTTTGTACCATCAGAAAATTGCACCAGTGCCGCACTGACTAAAGAGCAGAAAAATGCTCTGAGTCATCGTGGGCAAGCACTTAATAAATTATTACAAGAGCTACAACACAAAGGCGGCCTGTGAACCTTCCTCCACTGAGTTTATATGTGCACGTACCTTGGTGCGTGCAAAAATGCCCTTACTGCGACTTTAACAGCCACGGACAAAAAGGTGACATCCCTGAAGCTGAATATGTGCAGCATTTAATTGACGATTTAAAAGCTGATTTACACTTAGTGCAGGGGCGAAAAATTCACAGCATTTTTATTGGCGGCGGCACGCCAAGCCTATTAACCGGCGCGGCATACACCCGTTTACTCAATGAAGTAGATAGCCTCATAGGCCTAGCCGATAACTGTGAAATAACCCTTGAAGCAAACCCCGGCACAGTCGAAACTGGCCGTTTCAAAGATTATGTAAAAGCAGGGATTAACCGTATCTCTATCGGCGTGCAAAGCATGCAAAACGATAAATTAAAAGCCTTAGGCCGAATTCATGGTGCCGATGAAGCCAGTTATGCAGCACAACAAGCTAGTGAAGCAGGGTTGAATAGCTTTAACCTTGATTTAATGCATGGCTTACCAGGGCAGTTACTCGATGACGCACTCAGTGATTTAAAACAAATCATTGCCCTCAACCCTCCACATATTTCTTGGTATCAGCTCACCATTGAGCCTAATACGCAATTTGCTTCAAAACCGCCCACGTTGCCACAAGATGAAACCTTATGGGATATTCAAGAACAAGGCCAAGCATTATTGGCACAAGCAGGCTATCAGCAATACGAAATCTCAGGATATGCAAAACCGGGCTTTCAATGCCAACATAACTTGAATTATTGGCGGTTTGGCGATTATCTTGGTATTGGCTGTGGCGCCCATGGTAAGGTTACTGATGCGAAAACGGGGGTGATAACACGCACTGAAAAGGTTAAACACCCACGGGGCTACATGGACATTATTAAGCCCTACTTGTACAAAAGCTGGCAAGTAGAACAAGACGACTTAGCGTTTGAGTTTTTTATGAATCGCTTTCGTTTAACAGAGCCATGTCCGATTGAAGACTACAGTGCACTGACTAATCAGCCATTACAGAGCCAACAAGCGGCTTTAAATAAAGCTATTAACACAGGTTTATTAATAGAAAAAGACGGCCATTGGCAAGTAAGCCTTAAAGGCCATCGCTTTTTAAATGACCTGCTAGAATTGTTCGTATAACGCTTTTGGCGTTATGCGCATGTAAAGTAAATACATGAAAAATTAAAATACCCTAATGGGTTTCTAACAACAAAAGGGAAACGAATGCGTAAACTTACTCTAATTGCTGCCACGGTAAGCGTGGCACTGCTTGCAGGTTGCCAACAAGCAACACAACAATCAACGCCTGCACCTGCGGTTCAAGCTCAACCTGTACAAAGTGAAATTGATAAAGCGAATGCTTTTTTTGAAGACACTTTTAATCGTGATGTAATGAGCAGCCCAGTTTATCAAACCTACATGGGCATCAAAAAAGATTACGATAAATGGGATGACAACAGCGAAGAAAAAGCGCTTAAAGACTTGGCACAAACTAAAGCCGATTTGGTCACGCTTAACAGCATTGACCGTGCGCAATTAGATGCAGCTACTCAAGTAAGTTATGATTTAAAAAAACAAGATTTAGAAGCTAGCATTGCTGATTTTAAATGGCGTTACCATAACTACCCAGTAAACCAAATGTTTGGTACGCACTCTATGGTGCCGGCTTTTTTAATTAACCAGCATCAAATTAGCAACGTAAAAGAAGCAAACGATTATATTGCTCGTTTAAATGGCGTACCGGGTGTATTCGATCAACTGATTACCGGCTTAGAAATTCGCGCCGATAAAAACATCATCGCGCCTAAATTTGTATTTCCACACGTGATTGATTCAAGCAAAAACATCATTAAAGGTGCGCCGTTTGAACAAGGTGAAGATTCTACGCTTTTAGCTGACTTTAAACGCAAAGTAAATGCATTAGAAATCGACCAAGCTGAAAAAGATGCACTTATTAGTAAAGCGACTGAAGCATTAAAAACGGCAGTTAAACCTGCTTACTCTAAGTTAATTAACTACATTGCACAGCTAGAAAAACGTGCTGATAACCGTGACGGTGCTTGGAAATTCCCTGATGGCGAAGCGTTTTACAATAACGCGCTTAAACGTACGACAACGACAGACCTGACTGCAAAAGAAATTCATGCCATTGGCCTTGCCGAAGTGTCACGTATTCATGATGAAATGCGTGCCATTAAAGATAAAGTTGGCTTTGAGGGCGACTTAAACGCCTTTATGCAGTTTATGAAAACCGACAAGCAATTTTACCTTGCTAATACTGAAGCGGGTAAAGCGCAGTACCTAAGTGAAGCTAAAGGCTTAATTGATAACATGAAAACACGCTTAGATGAGCTGTTTATTGTAAAGCCAAAAGCCGACATGATAGTAAAACGTGTTGAAGCTTTCCGTGAAAAAGCGGCGGGTAAAGCGTTTTATCAACAACCTGCGCCAGATGGTTCACGCCCAGGTATTTACTACGCCAACCTCTATGACATGGAAGCAATGCCAACTTACCAAATGGAAGCTCTCGCTTATCATGAGGGTATTCCGGGTCATCACATGCAAATTGCTATTTCACAAGAATTAGAAGGCGTGCCTAAGTTCCGTAAGTTTGGTGGTTACACAGCCTACATTGAAGGTTGGGGTTTATACTCAGAGTTACTACCAAAAGAAATGGGCCTTTACGAAGACCCATATTCAGATTTTGGTCGTTTAGCTATGGAGTTATGGCGCGCCTGTCGTCTAGTGGTTGATACCGGTATTCACGCAATGAAGTGGACTCGCCAAGAAGGTATTGATTACTACGTTAACAACACTCCTAACGCCACTTCTGACGGTGTAAAAATGGTTGAGCGTCATATTGTAATGCCATCACAAGCAACGGCTTACAAAGTGGGTATGCTGAAAATTTTAGAACTACGTGAAGCGGCTAAAAAGCAGCTTGGCGACAAGTTTGATATTCGTCAATTCCACGACGTAGTGCTTAAAAATGGCCCTGTACCATTAAACGTACTAGAAAACTTTGTTGATGAGTGGGTTGCTAGCAAACAAGCTTAATTATCTAGGGTCTGTTGACCTTTCAAGGTTAAATTTGCAGCAGTCTGTTTGGTATTTAGGCAAGGCAGAGCCTATGTGGTGTGGTTATTCCCCATAAATAGGCGATAACGCAGCATCAATGCCAAACAGGCGCTGCCCGGAGGGTTCTGCCTAGGGGCGATTTACTCTTTGTTGCTCGGCTTTGACTTAGCCCACTAGGTTACAAACCTCGCGCCGCGATTAAACCGTCCCTAGTTTGAACAAATTTTAATCCACAAAGGTAAACAGACCCTAGTAACTACTTAAACATATAAAAGGCCGCAATTGCGGCCTTTTGTTTTATAAAGCAAAGAATTAAGCTAGGATAAAGTAGGTATTCAAGGAGAACAGAATGGATCTAAGCATACAGCTACTCAATGCGCGTATTAAACAACAACAGTTTGATGAGCTTGATAACGACTTTAAAAAGCTCACTGACGCACAACAAGTGATGCAGCTTAATTACTTGTTTGAGAGCGCGTTACGCATGAGTATTAAATACGATTTTATGCAAAACATTGCCGTGCGAATTTTAGCGAGCAATACGCCACCAGCGCTGTTTATTGAACAGCTAACCAGTTTAGATGCATTGAGCTTTTTTACCCCTGCGCTTAAATTAAATAAAGGCTTTATCAGTACAGATAAGTACGGCAATAACGTGTTGCATAATGTGTTTAAGCACGCAGCGCCGAGTCAATTGCCTTTTAACTATGTTCGCTCGTTAATGTTATTTGAATCTAATGAAGAGTTACTGCATGCATTGGCGCAAGTCAATCAGTACGGGCTGACTCCTGTGGCCAGCTATATCGTTTATGCACATAAGCCCAACATACCGGTAAAACATGAGTTTTCTGCCTTACTGGCATTAATGGAAATAGAACAAAAACAAAATCCTACGGCAAAATTACAATTGCTTGAGGCATTAAAAAACGACCCTCCAAGCGAAATTACCTTGCTGCTAAGCGCCGCATATTTACAGCGCTCTACTGAACAAGTAGCGGCACTAATCTGATAAGTAATATTCTACGCTGGTAACCACGCGTACATTTTTAATTTGCGGAGTGTTTGAATCCCGATCGCTAATACTAAACTGTCCTTGGCGTGCGGTTTTAATTTTACCTAAAAGGGAGTTTGAATCTTTCGCGAATTTATTTGCTACTTCACGGGCTTTTTCTGTGGCCTCTTGCACCATGGCAGGTTTTATATCGTTAAGCCCAGTAAAAATATATTCAATACGAGTTTGATAGTTATCTTGGACTATGGCTATATTTTGTTTAGCTAACTGACTCACTTTACTCAGTGCGTTTTTAACCTTATCAGGGGCATTAGAGTAAACAATAATATTTGAGCTAATAACATATCTAAACTTTTGATTGTCGTTCGCGTATTCACGCGCTTGCTTATCAATAATAGATTGAGTGCCTGTCGATATTTCTTCATCGTCAAAGCCATGTAACTTTAAAAAGGCAATTACGGCATCGTTTTTTTGCTCAACTCGCTCAACTAGCTGCTCAAGATTGTTATCGGCATCATTAAACTGCAGCGGCCAAATAACAGTATCAGCGACCACTTCACGCTCTGCTAAACCTTTTACCTGAACTGTACGCTCCATACCTTTAATATCAAGCGCGGCTCCTTTTATAATAAAGCCCAATGCAATTAAGCCGATGCTTAAACAAACTGCTGCCATAACAACGGTTACATTCGATATTTTATTCACTTCACTCTCCTTGACTAGGGTCTGTTGACCTTTGCGGATTAAAACTTGTTCAAACTAGGGGCGATTTAATCGCGGCGCGAGGTTTGTAACCTAGTGGGCTAAGTAAAAACCGAGCAAAGCTTCCGCATCCTGCTCACGCCCCTTACCTACATCCATGTAGGCAACAAAGAGTAAATCGCCCCTAGGCAGAACCCTTCGGGCAGCGCCTGTTTGGCATTTATGCTGCGTTATCGCCTATTTATGGGGAATAACCACACCACATAGGCTCTGCCTTGCCTAAATACCAAACAGACTGCTGCAAGTTTAACCTTGAAAGGTCAACAGACCCTAATATCAATAATAAGCATGTTCACGCTCGAAAAAACACATTAAACAGGTTACATTGAGGCAGTACAGAACGCAAAACTTAATCAGCCAAGGAAACGCAATGAGTCTAAAACGTATTAGCCAGTTTTTTAACCCAAGCTCTGTCGCTGTTATTGGGGCATCAAACACCGCCACTCGTGCAGGTAATGTGGTTATGCGAAACTTACTGCAAGGTGGCTTTAAAGGGCCAATTATGCCCGTTACACCCAATCATACAGCGGTGCATGGCGTGCTGGCTTATCCTAGTATTGAAGCCTTACCTAAAGTGCCTGATTTAGCGGTTATCTGTACCAATAAAAACACCTTAATGAAAATTATTGAGCAACTAGGTACGCTTGGCTGTCATAGCGCCATTATTATTGCTGATGGCTTAACTACATTTCAAAAACAGGCACTTAAAGAGAATGCGGCGAAGCATAAAGTTACCCTACTTGGCTCAAATTGCTTGGGGTTACTTATTCCGCATATAGGCTTAAATGCAAGCTTTTCCCATACGGTTGCCACGCCCGGTAAACTGGCTTTTGTATCGCAATCAGCTGCGGTGTGCTCTACCATTCTTGATTGGGCAAAAAATAAAGAAATTGGCTTTTCATACTTTGTATCTATGGGGGATTGTTTAGATATTGAGTTTGACGAAATACTCGACTTTTTAGGCCGTGATGCTAAAACCAAAGCCATATTACTGTACATCGATAATATTAATGATATTCGCAGCTTTATTTCTGCCGCTCGAGCAGCCGCATTTTCTAAACCGGTTATTGCCATTAAAACCGGCAGAACCAGTGCAGGGGCTATCGCTGCTGAAATACATACTGGCGGAAAACAAAGCTCAGATGCAGTATATGATGCCATGTTTCAACGCGCAGGGATGCTAAGAGTAAACGACTTGCGTGAGCTTTTTGCCGCCACTCAAACCTTGGCCATGCATCCTAAGTTGCTGCAAGTAGAGCAACTTACCATATTAACCAATGGTGGCGGCCCTGGAGTAATGGCGGTTGATGAACTCATTCAAAGCTCTGGAAAACTGGCTCAGCTTAGTGATGAAACTCGCGAAGCACTCAATAAAGTGATCCCGCACTCAGACACTGCAGCCAATCCGGTCGATATATTTGGCGATTCGGCGCCAGTGCGTTACAAGCATGCGTTGGAAATATTACTAAATGCTAAAGAAGTTAAAAACTTACTGATCATCCACACTCCATCAGCATTGGCCCCAAGTGAAAGTTACGCTCAGGTTATTGTTGAGGCGCTAAATAAATTACCGAAAATGGCACGCCCCTATGTGATTACTAACTTTATGGGCGAAGATGCTGCCTTCGCAGCCAGACGCATCTGCGCTAATAATGCCATCCCTACCTACCGCACCCCAGAAGGTGCGGTAGGCGCCTTTATGCACCTAGTAAGCTACCGTCGTAACCAAAAGCATTTAACTCAAACACCAGAATCAAATACTGACGATGCCACTATTAATAAAGCGGCAGCGAAAGCGACTATAAAAGAGTTTTTAGCTGATGAGCAGCATTACTTATCGACCCATCAGGCGAGTCATATTTTAAGTAGTTACGGCATTGACTGTATTCAAACTGAAGTTGCCTACACTCCAACTGAGGCCAAAGAACAAGCAATAGAGCTAGGTTTTCCGGTGGCATTAAAGCTGATCAGTCCCAGTATTCCCTCTAAGTCTGAAGTCGGGGGTGTCGTACTAAACCTCAATGATGCGCAAGAGGTAGAACAAACCGCATTTGCCATGCTGTTAAGAATAAAAAACACCTACCCTGATGCCATTATAGATGGTTTTTCATTACAAAAAATGGCACCTCGAGCAGGCGCCAACGAGCTGCGTATAGCCATTAAAACCGAGCCTAATTTTGGCCCAGTTATTTTATTAGGTGAAGCTGGTACAGGGCTTGAATATGCACAGGCTGCAGTCGCTTTGCCACCATTGAATATGAACCTAGCTAAATACTTAATTGCCGCTGCCCATGATAAAGGCGTGCTTAAAGATCGCGTGCTACCTGAAAAAGTTGATAAATATCGTTTGTGTTCACTACTAACCCGAATTTCTCAATTAGTGGTTGATCAACCGGATATTACCTCATTAGAGCTTAATCCTATTTTAGCTAGTAATGGCCAGTTTTTAGTACTTGATGCCACCATGAACTTGAGCCAATATCAAATTCAGGCACACCGAAAACGTTTATCTATTCGCCCTTACCCCATTGAGCTGGTTGAAACGGTTACCCTAAAAAATGATACCTTAGCAACGCTCAGACCAATTAAACCTGAAGATGAGCAAGCACATCAAGCGTTTGATCAGTCATTAACCAAAGAAGATAGGTATAAGCGCTTTTTTGGTGAGTTGCCACAGTTTAACCACGATCAACTCGCTAAAATGACACAAATTGATTACGACCGCGAAATGGCGTTTATTGTTACCCAAACACAAGACGAGCAACAACAGACATTAGGGGTTTCGCGAGTGATTATGGATCCTGATAACTTACAAGCAGAGTTTGCTATTGTAGTACGTTCTGATTGCCAAGGGCTTGGATTAGGGCGTATTTTAATGAATGCAGCAATTTCTCATTGTAAACGCCAAGGGGTGAAAACTGTTGAGGGGATCACCCTCCCTGAAAACACCGGCATGATTGAGCTAGCTCGTAAACTCGGGTTTAAAATTAGTCGTGATTTTGAAGAAGGCAGTATCAACATGCTGCTCACATTGTAATAATTATTATGCAAAAACTCAGACAAACCATCAATCAAGTATTTGAAGCGTCAGGAAAGTACCAACGGGCCGGTCATTTTTTAGATGCCCTACTAATCACTATTATTATGATAAATGTAGTGGCCATCGTACTCGAATCAGTTCACAGCATTGCTACCGCATACTATAACGAGTTTTTGATGTTAGAACTGGTATCGGTTGCCATATTTAGTGCTGAATACCTAATACGCGCTTGGACCTGTGTAGATAGAGTAAAGTATGCCTCTATGAATTGCTCCAATACGCAAAAGCGGATCCGCTATATTTTTTCACCACTAGCTATCATCGATTTAATCGCCATTTTGCCAAGCTTGTTAATGTTTTTCTTTGCTTTAGACTTGCGTTTTTTACGCGTATTACGTTTATTACGCGTATTTAAACTGACTCGTTATTCTCGGGCAATGCAGTTGTTATTACAGGCATTTATTGATGAATCAAGTTCATTATTAGCCGCATTTTTTATTATGTCGGTGGTGCTTATTTTAGCTTCTTGCGGTATTTATTTATTAGAGCATGACATTCAACCAGACAAGTTCGGCTCAATTCCGGCCGCAATGTGGTGGGCAATGGCAACACTTACTACAGTAGGCTATGGCGATGTTGTACCTATAACACCTATTGGTAAACTGTTCGGTGGTGTCATCACTCTGGTAAGTATGGGCATGGTGGCTATACCCACTGGTTTATTGGCATCGAGCTTTTCAGAGCAAATACGCAAACGTCGCCAGCTATTTGAAGATGCCACCCATGAGCAAATAACCGATGGTAAACTCACTAACGAGCAGTTACATCACCTAGAAGATCTTCGCTACAAACTTGGGTTAAGTAAGTTAGAGGCTAATAAAGCGATAAAAGCGGAGCTTAATAAACGCAGCTCACACTTATTTTGTCGTCATTGTGGTAAGCGGCCTTAATTAAATATAGATAAAGCGGTATTTTAAGCTTGTGAAAATACAGGCTGCCAATCGCGTTCAATGAGCTCAAGCACCTGCTCTTTAGGCACCGCTTTACTGAACAAATAACCTTGAAAGTAGCTGCAGCCTTGAGCTTTTAAAAAGGCCAGTTGGTGCGCGCTTTCAACCCCCTCAGCAATACACTCTTTACCTAAACTGCTGGCTAAAGTCAGAGTGGATTGAATAATCGCTTCATTATCTGAATCAATACCAATATCTTGCACAAAACTACGATCAATCTTTAATACATCAATCGGGAAGCGCTTTAAATACGTTAATGAGGCATAACCCGTTCCAAAGTCATCCATATATAGCTTACATCCAAGCTGCTTTAGTGCATCCATATTTTTAAGCGCATGCTTTGAGTCTCGCATTAAAATAGACTCTGTTATTTCAAACACAATAGCCTCGGGCGGCAGTGCCGCATTACTCAGTGCCTGACTAATTTCAGGTACAAGCCCTGTAAACTCAAAATCAAGTGCAGATAGATTAATTGATAAATATAAATTGGGGTTCACTGTGCGCCAACGCACCAATTGTACAAGTGCTCGCTTAAATGTTTGCAGCATTATTTTGGTAATTAAACCAATATTTTCAGCCACATTTGCGAACTCTTGGGTACTGGCGAGTTGGTTTTCAGGCCAGCGCAGTAACACCTCAAAGCCCACGGTCTTTTGTGTAGATGTACTAATTATAGGTTGGTAGTAATTACAAAATTCGTGCTCGTGATACGCTTTGATCAATTGCGACTCTAAATGCAGCGCTCTTTCAACTCGCTGATTCATCTCTTGTTTGTAAAACTTGTAACACCCTTCTAAGCCATCTTTAGCATAATAGAGCGCCACATTTGATGCCTTTAACAGCGCTTTATAGTGCTGGGCGTCATCAGGGAAAAGCGCCACACCAATACTTAGGTGCACATTTACATTTTGGTTATTCATAGCAATGTCTTTACTCACGCAATCCATAAGCTTGGTGCATATAAGTAAGACTTCTTCTATTTGCTGAATGTCTTCAACTAAAATAACAAATTCATCACCACCTAAACGCGCTATGCTATCGCAGGGGCGTAATGCTGTTTTTAAACGGTTTGCCACCAGCTTAATGATTTCATCGGCGTTTTCTGTACCAAATGAGTCATTAAAGTATTTAAAGCGTTTTATATTAACGTGTAATAAAGCGACTTTGCTGTTATGACGACGCGCTTGATCTATGGCATGCACAGCTCGGTCATTAAACAGGGTTCTATTTGGCAAGCCCGTTAATGAATCGTAATTAGTTAATAGATGCAGCTCGTTCTCAGCTGATTTTTGCGCATGAATATCCGTTAAAATAACCACATAGCTACTCAACCTTTTACTTTCATCCGCTACAGCGCTTATTTTAACTAACACATGACGCTGCTCTTTATTAGCCAGTACCACAGTATCTTCACATGAGAAGTGCTCGCCTACTTCAAGCTTTTGCATAATGCGTAAATAGTCAAAATAGCTGCTGCGAGTCATGCCTAAATTAAGCGAGCGAGTTGAACGAGGCTCTGCCGATACAGCAAAAGCCGTTTGCAGCGACTTATTTGAAGCACGTATGTTAAAGTTTTTATCTAAAATAAATACCCAATCTCGGGTTTGTTCAAACGCGGCGGTAAATAATCGAGCGTGTTCTTCAAACACCATTTCGCGTGTCATATTAGTATACGTACCCGCTACTTTTTGCGGTGTTGTTTCATCCCATTCAACCACTTTGCCAAAGTCTTTGTACCAGCGCCAATGACCTTTGGCATGACGTAGTCTGTAAGTACAGTTAAAGTATCCTTTGTCGGTTGATAAAAATTCTAACCACTCCAACCTAAAAATGGCACGCTCTTGTGGATGAACTTTGTCTAAGTAGTCATCTAAACTGACTGAGTCGTCCTCATAACCTAATTCGTTGACCAATCTAGGCTGATAAATATTTAATTGACTCGCTTGCCAATCCCAAACACCCGACTCACTTCCCTCTAGCGCAAGCTTTAAACGTGCCTCGCTATCTTGGCTTTCTTTGTGTGCAGCTAATAAAATACGCTGTATTTTATTACGTCTCATCACCCATGCAGTCACTACAGTGATCAATAAAATAGCATACAGTGCTAAAAAGTAAGGGGCGCGCCATAACGGGTATTTCACTTTAATGTTTAACGTTGCTGGTGGGGTATACTCACCCGTCAGCGGATCCTTTGCCCAGACCTTTAACTGGTAGCTACCGGGATTTAATTTAGGAAACACCACGCGATTATTACGGGTATAACTTTTTTTACCCTTATCGAGCTGATACTCGTAAATAATACGTTCTTGAAAACTAAATGACATCGCTGAAAACGCAATTTCAAGCCCTATATCATCATGATTTAAAATAATATTTTTTAATGGCTGTTGTAAATTAAGCGACAAGTCTCGAGACATTAAATTAATACGGGTAATGTTGACGTGATCTAATAAACCTTGGCTATTTTTATTATCTTTAGGATCAAAATAGGTAAAGCCTTTAAGGCTACCATAGGCAATTCGTCCGTCATTTAATTTAGCCATAGCACCACTATTAAATTCAGCAGAAAGCACCCCATCTGATGTAGTGAATTGCTGAAAATGAATGGTGCTCGGGTTTAATCGCCATATTCCCTTATGGCTGCTCATCCAAATCATTCCCTCTTCATCAAGCACCATATCGTATAATAGAGTACCTAGTTTATTTTTATCTAAATCAATAGTGTGTACTAATTCATAAGTGCTGGCATCAATTCCAATCAAACCAAAGTTAGATAAAGAAAGCCACAGTATCCCTTGCTTATCTTCAACGTAAGAAAGAATACTCACAGCAACATTGTCATGATGCTTGGGTACTTTATAGAGGGTGTTTAAACTGCGATCATCTGGGTTAAATTGGTACAATACCCCACCACTAAAAAATAACGGCCACTGCGGCTGTGAGGGTAATGGCGGTAAAAAGCCATGCGCTAAAAATGGGTCAAATTGGGAAAACTCGCCTTTTAATGAGGTTAAAATCCGGCTATCAATATTATATTTAAACATGCCATGATCAGGGTGAACAAAATATAAATCGCCATTTGCCAGCAAGGTAATGCCATGCATCCAGTCATTTAAAAAAACTTGGTTCTCGGGGCTGACAGTTTCAGGCTTGGTAAGCTGCTGAGTTTCTGGGTCAAAAATAAATAGTCCTCGGTTTGAATGTAACCAGAGTTTATTTTTGTAAGGCATAATTTTGAAAACGGTAAATTCAGTGGTTAGTAAATCTACTTTATAATCTTTTAAATACACCGTTGAGGTGTTATTTTTTATATCAACCGCTGTTAAACCATTATGTGTACCCAGCCATAACTTATCTTGGAATTGTTTAATTGCCCAGACTGAATGATGTGAAAATCCATCTCCTCCCAGAGCACTGCCCTCTACATTATAAAATTTATAGTTATCACCCGATAAATAAAAAGCACCATCAGTTTTAGTCGCAAGCCACATACCGCCTGATTTATCTTTTACCATATCAATAATACTGGTATCGGCAAGGGTGTATTTACTTTGTTGAATACGTTTATTTTTAACCACCGTTTTGGTGGTTAAATTAAAGCTGAGAAGGCCTTTGTCTGTTGCTAAATCAACAACCCCCTGCTGATTATCTATATCCCACACATTCAAATCAGCCAGTAGCTTTTCATTTGTAAATGCCTGCTCACTATTCTTAAATAGTGCCTCTAGATTGCTAATATCAACAGCGTATAAGCCCTTAACCGCTCCAACCAATAACTGGTTATTACCACCTAGTGCAAATGACTTCACATTGTTTTGATAAATATGCACATCGGTTTCGCTTAAATGATCTAGCGGACGTACTTGTTGCGTTGCAATGTTAAATACATAAGCACCGTCTGTGCTACCAATAAAGATATAGCCATTGTAATGAAACAAGGTACGCACAAACGCATTTTCAAATTGCTCAGGTAGCTTAAATAAAGGAGTAATTAAGCCACTGGCTATATCGAGTTGTGCAAACACTCGCCCTTGTCCAACCCACAAGCTTTTGTCATCTGTGGCTAACATGGTAAAAACAGACTGCTGAAGAATTTGCTCTTCTGTCACTGGTTTTTTTAAATACTGCTGATAGGTATCTGTTTGCGGGTCATACCTGAACAACCCCGCTAATAAGGAAGCAATCCAAATTTGCCCTTCTGGATCTTGGTATATGCGATCAATAATAGCTTCTTCTAACTCACCATTCGGGCCGTTAATTGGAATAACCTGATAGCCATCGTAGCGATTTAGCCCCCCTTCAGTAGAGAGCCATAAATAGCCATTATTATCGATAAGCATAGTATTGACGTAGCTTTGAGATAACCCTTCGCTTGGGGATAGCCGTTTTACTTGCGCTGTTGCAGCAACGCTTATGAGCATAAATAGCACAAACATGGCTGTGATAAACCTATTAATACTGATGCCCATGTGTTTCCTATTACTGATTTAGGGTTGCTGATATTTTAATGCGATAATATTTCGGTGCTTATATGCATCAAATAGCGTTAATAATGCAGGAGTATATGTTAACACCTGGTTAAAACCAAGTGTCTGATAAAAATCAGTAATATGTTGATAAGCGAAGGTGAAAACAGCGTCGGTTTGCTGACTTAAAAGCGTGCTTAACAGCTTTGTTGCTACACCAGTGGAACGGTATGCAGGAGCCACAAAAACTGTCGATAAAAATAAAAAAGTCGGTTTGTGTTGTAACCGGCACGCCGCAATGATTGTGTGGTTATCGTAGGCGACCCACAGTTGATCTTGTTTATTGGCGCGACCGCGAACTTTATACAAAGTATAAAACTTATTTACTAAGGGAGTTTTAACTGGTTCTAATTGTTTAATAACAATCATAGCAAGCAGACTCTAACTAAGCATAAGTGCCAAATATTGCTCAAACTTTTGCTTTAAAAACCCTTGCTCTGCAACCGGGCGGCTATGCAGGGTGTCATAAACTTGCTCACGCGTTTTCTTGCCGCGCTTAATTTGATATGCCCAAAATGAAGCTTCGTAATCTAGCTGAATTTGATACTTTTGCTCTCGCGGTAAATCACACAGGTTATAACTCATATTCCCTCCTTTACTGGCCTGATAAAACTCTGATTATACGTTTAAACTTATAATAAACTAACTCTATAATGAATAAAAAGAATCTACTTTAAATAATCTAAGGGTATCAATAATTGTTAATGATAGGCTCTGCTAGATTATGACTAGAAACTGGGCAAAAGACAGCCAATTTGTTATTATACTCGCCTATCCATTTGCCCCAAAAGACAGGAAGTGCTGACGTGTTTAAATACTGTAAAGGATTGCTGGTATTAATATGTTTAGTGTTTAGCAATCCGTCATTTGGTCATAGTTACAGCTATACATTTAATCGCCCACAGAACACCCAGCAAGCAAATTATACTATTGAACTTTTACAAATAGCGTATGCAGATATGGGCTTTAAATTAAATATTATCGATTTTAATCGCCAGAATGCATTATTTGCAGCAAATAATGGCATGTTAGCTGGGCAGCTTGCTCGGGATATTAGTATTGAAAGTGCCTACAAAAATTTAATTCGAGTTAATTATCCGTTATTTAAATTTAACCTTGAGCTTTATAAACACTGTGAGCCCAGCTCTACTAAAACAATCGATAGCGTTGCCATTATAGCCAGCTACCCTGTACAACAGCGATATTTAGACAGCATTGATTTTCAAGGCGAGGTTATTGAAGTAAAAAATAATACCACTCAGCTAAATTTACTGATCCAGCAAAAAGTACAAGCCGCATTACTGATTGATTTTGCAATGGCCAATAAAACTATTCCTCCCGCTTTAGGCTGCTATGAAAAGCAAGTGGTTGCTACCTACCCGCTATATCATTATTTACATAACAGCCATGCGAGTATTGTCCAGCAGCTAGAGGCTACACTTGAGAAGTTACACAACAACGGCACAGTCGCTAAACTCAGATCAAAATACAAGCTACAGTTTTAAAAATCAAAGCCTTGCTGCTGTGCTGGCGAAGCGGCTTGCGCAGCTTTATTTTTTTGCTGTAAATAACGTTTATAGCGTTGTTGGCATAAGCTCAACACTTTCTTTTTTTGCGCATTGGTTAACGAATTCCACGAAAATCGCTCATCGCGACTGCGATAGCATCCTTTGCAGTAACCCCGATTATTAACCAAGCAAATACCTTTACAAGGGCTAGGAATATCAAATATTTCAATTTGTTGCATAAAACCCTCCGGTATATAAAAGCATAGCTTGAGTATAGCGCTATTTTTGTGCAAAAAAAAAGCAGCAAATTAATTGCTGCTTTTATCTTAGCTGTTAATTAATGTTCACAGCTTTGTTCATCTACTTGTGTTTTTCTGTGATACGGTTTGGCGTACATCGCTAATACCAGAGGTCTTAATTCTTCTGGTACCTTTGCCAATCGCTCTGCAAACTGTGCTGCATCATTTTTATTTATTACCGCTTCAGTACAACCACCCGCAATGTAGTTGCCTGGGTGTAAGTAAAAAGAATCAATTATTTGTTTATCAATGGTTTTTGCCAATTCATCGGCACTGTCGCAATGCGATGTAATTGGTTGACCAAAGGATAAGTGCACATGCCCTTTGGCTGAACTAAAGCCTTCAACAATGCTGGCAATATCTTCACCCGCTGATTTCACATATTTACCATGATGCTGTTTATGATAGAGCTCTTTTGCCTTGGCTATTGCACATGGCTCGTATTGGTAAGAGATTGCAACAGGCACTACTTTTAGCTCTTTAATGTATTCGCCAAATTCTTTCTTTTGTTTACGTCCATTTAGTTGCAGCATTTTTAACAGAGCGGGATCGGTTTGATCTACGCCATCTTTGGCACGGCCTTCTTTTTGAGCAATCCAAATAGAATGCCCACTGCTGAGTGAGTCATAAATGTAAGCCGATAACTGAGTAAGCGCTTTTAACATCTCTTTTGGCGCTTTGGCTGAGCGTTTTACAATAAAGCTTTTATTTAAACGCATAAGCTCAGTAATGTAAGGAATTTGCAGTAAGTTATCACCAATCGCAATTCTCACTGTTTTCATTTTATGCTGATAAAGGCCCCAATTAACCAATGCAGGGTCAAGTACAATGTCTCTGTGGTTTGAAACAAAAAGATAGGCTTGATTAGGGTCTAACGCCTCTAAGCCCGAAAAGGTAACGTTTGATGTGGTGCGCTTTACTAATTTATTTAAATAATGCGCAACTTCGTTTTGTACATCTTCAACTGTTTTAACTTTGCCCCACTTTTTACGCAACTGATGTTTTATTATAGCGCGTGCTAAAAACCCAACTGCGGATATAAAGCGTGGCAAATTATACTTTGCTATCACATCAAGAAACGCATTATCGTTAATTAATCGCGTTAATGAGGCGGCAACTTCATCGTCATTGTAAGGTCTTATATCTGCGTACTTATCTTCTAATTCAATCATTTACTGCATCTACAAAGTTAAAAACGGCGCGCTAAAACGCCCCGTTATGTCTGATTTTGATTATAACTCAAGCAAAAATACGAAACTAGCAATACTAAAGTTCGATTTACTGAGTTTTCATAGCGTTATAGTTTAGTACTGAGCATCATTGTCAGATTAACTGCTCATGTGTATAAACTATAGCTATTAATTATTAATTCAAATGGATAGACCTTACTAATAGCACTTTGTTCAAGTTAACTTAGCAAGGCAGTTGATCATAATAACATGCAAGTTAACCCTCAGTGGGCAGACCACATTTAAATATGGCTTTACACCTGCTAATGTGAACACAATAAGCTAAGTCTAAATAAATCCATAACATTCAATCAAATGATGATCTTTTTATCTGCTTACAGAGGCTACTCCCTCTCTAACACATACACTTATTAGGACACACCGTGAAAATAACAATTCTTGATAACGCAACACTGGCAAACACCTCACTTGATGGTATTTCAGCACTTGGAGATCTCACCGTACATCAGCTAACTAGCCCTGAGCAAGTATTAGCGCATAGCCAAAATGCAGAGGTTTTAATCACTAACAAAGTGGTAATTAATCGTGACACAATGACGCAATTAAAATCATTGAAACTCATTTGTGTTAGTGCAACGGGTACTAATAATGTTGATTTAAATGCCGCGAAAGACTTAGGCATAGCAGTTACTAATGTTGCCGGTTATTCAACCCCTTCTGTTGTTCAGCATACCTTTTCGTTGATCACTAACTTATTAGGTAATACTCACCGCTATCAAGCAGATTGTCAGCAAGGCGCATGGCAAAAAAGTGAGATGTTTTGCCGACTGGATTACAGCTTTAATGACCTTCAGGGCAAAACATTAGCCATTATTGGTGGTGGCACTTTAGGTAATGCAGTATCTAAAGTAGCTGAAGCGTTTGGCGCCAATGTGATTATTGCAGAGCGCAAAGGCGCAGCGTGTCGCAACGGACGCACCCCGTTTGAAACAGCAATAAAAACAGCGGATATTATTAGCGTTCACTGTCCACTTAATGATGAAACGCGCGACTTAATTACGCTTAATGAATTAAAGATGATGAAACCAACTGCGCTAATTATTAATACCGCACGCGGTGGGATTATCAATGAAGCTGACTTAGTTGAAGCATTAAAAGCCAATATTATTGCCGGTGCGGGCGTTGATGTGCTTACCAAAGAGCCCGCTGAGCTGACTAACCCTTTGGCTAATTATACCGGTGATAACTTACTACTTACTCCGCATATCGCGTGGGCGAGCACTGAATCTATCGTGCGTTTGGTAAAAGAAGTGAGTTTAAATATTGCAGCATTTAGTCAACAAGAGACTCGTAACCGCTTGGTTTAATGCCGTAAAAGTAACTTAGTCAAAATTACTAAAAAGTGGCTTTTTAGATTTATATTTTAAAAAAGCCACTAACCCACCACGCACAACAAAATCAACCCATTGATTTTTAAAGATTTAAAAACTGGCTTAGTCTTTGCTGTATTAATCTTAATTAATCATCTAGGGTAATAAAAAATGAAAAAACACTTTTAATCGCTGCACTTACCGCTCCTTTTTTAACGGGTTGTGTAATCGCTGTATCAGATGGCGAAGCAGAGGGTCATTGGGCAGGTAATAGCTCTTCAAGTTGGCAGGCAACACATAAAAACAATCGTGAAATCATTTCAGGCTTGGCAATGGATAGCTCGTATCAGTCGGTATTAAACCAACTAAAAACACCTAACTTCACTGAATTATTAAAAAAACAGGATGATGTTTACCAAGTCTTGTTCTACGCAACACACAGCATTCATTCAGATGGAAAAATGACCAAAGATGAATGTACACCGCTCGTTTTCAAAAATGATAAATTAGTGGGTATTGGTAGTTCAGCGTTATTGATGCTGACAAATTAAGCCATCGCAAATACTATTGGGCGCTAATTTGATTGCGCCCTAATTTCTTAGCATTATATAAGCCTGAGTCAGCCTCTTCTAACAACGCTTTCTCGGTGTATGCTTGACTGCTCTCACTTGAAGCAATACCAATGCTGATAGTAATATGTGAAGCATTTAGCGATGCATTGTGTTCTATATTCAAATCATTAATGGCTTTACGTAATTTATTAGCAAACGCAATAGCACCTTGCTTATTGGTTTCTGGTAATACTGCTACAAACTCTTCTCCGCCATAGCGGGCAACAAAATCACTGCCGCGCTCACATTGCGCAGCTAACGTTTGCGCCACTGTTTTTAAACACTCATCGCCAGCACGATGACCGTAACAGTCGTTATAGCGCTTAAAGTGGTCAATATCGATAAGCAATACACACATGGAGGAGTTATTACGCTTACTTCTTCGCCACTCTCGCTCTAAATTTTCATCTAAATAACGTCTGTTCGGTATTTCTGTTAAACCATCAATAGACGCAAGCATTTCTAATAAATCGTTTTTTTGCTTAATGAGTAATTGGTTGCGCACACGCACTTTAACAATTGAGGCACAAAATGGCTTAACAATGTAATCCATTGCGCCTAACTCTAAGCCTTTTGCTTCGTCTTCATGGGAGCTATTCGCTGAGATAAAAATAATGGGGATGGCATGGCTTAAACTGCTTTCTTTAAGTTCCACCAGCACGTCGTAACCATTCATGCCAGGCATCATGATGTCTAAAATAATTAAATCTACTTGTGTGTGCTTAACAAATGCCAACGCCTCTTCACCACTTGTCACTAAGTAAATCTCATGCTCATCACTTAAGGTTTTTTCTAAAATGATTCGGTTAAGCGCATCGTCATCTACGATTAATATTTTTGCTTTATTTATCATTGCTTACATCTAAACTTTTTATATAAATTTGCACTTGCTCTAACTGTATTATTAATTCTTTAATTGCAGCTGCGGCGTGCTCGCCGCCCGCTTTTAATACCTGCTCAGTGTGTTGAGCACACAATAATAATCGGTTAAAACCTAAATTTCCTGCTATCCCTTTTAAACTATGCACTAAGCGTACCATTTCAATACTAGGGTTGTTGTTTTGAAGCTCAGCTGAATATGACTCACTTAATGTCGCTAACTTGTCCAACATACTGTGCAGTAAAGAGTGATCATCGTCAAACTGAGACAAAGCAAAGGCTTTATCAAAAAAACGAGGCGCTGTGATACCAAGACTAGCCATTGCTGTAAATAAAACTGGCGCAACCACAGGCTTAGTTAAATGTTTATTCATCCCACCATTGAGTGAACGCTCAATGTCGGCTGGTTCACTATGCGCAGTTAATGCAAAAATAGGTAATTGCTGAGCGTCAAACTGTTGGCGTATTATCTCAGTCGCTTGATAGCCATCAATATTGGGCATTTGAATATCCATTAAAACTAAGTCGGGGCGTAATACACTCACCAATTCAATCCCTTTTTGCGGGTCATTGGTCGTAACAATATTTACTCCGGCTTGACTCAAAATACTGCTAATAATATCAAGGTTCAATGGATTATCGTCTATCGCTAATACTAATATCCCTGCGACTTTATCACGTGGTTTTTGCGCTTTATTTTCAATTACCTTCGTTATTTTTTGCGATCTTAAATTAAGTAATCGCTGTGCAAGTGCACTTGAGGGTAAGAACTGGGTAATAAAAGAGTCATTTATTGGTGGCTGTTCGTCTTGATTATTCACAATTACAACAACTGAAATAGTAGCTGTGCGCAGTGTTGTTTTTATTTTTGGTGTTAAAAAGGCCGACAGCTCACACGCATCAATGATTATTGTGTGCGCTTGCAGCAAACATTCTGGCTCAGCGATTGCCCTATTAAGCGTTTGGTTATTAATAACAGGATGCGCTTTAATTACTTGATTAAGTAACGTACTTTTAGCGCTAGTAATAACTAATAACTTATTTTCATCACAGCCAAGCTTGCTAGTATCGGTCGCTAAATCGAGCGTGAAGTAAAAGTGGCAACCTTGTCCTTTATCACTATTCAGTGAAATCTCCCCGCCCATTAATGCCACACTGTGTTTTACAATCGCCAGCCCTAAACCCACCCCTTGATGTTGACGAGTGGATGATTCATCGCCTTGGGTGAAGGCATCAAATAAACGGCGCTGATCAGCTTGAGCAATTCCCTCACCAGTATCTATAACTCTAAAACAGATACGCTGTAACTCATCACGGCTACTTGGCTGTAACTGCATTTTTAATGTCACGTTGCCTGCAGGAGTAAATTTAACGGCATTGGTTAATAAGTTACCCAACACTTGTTGCAAACGAATTGTGTCGCCAACTAAAAAGGGGGAAATATGTGGATCGATATCAATTTGTAGCTGTATCTGTTTAGCTTGGCATAAAGGCAAAATTAAGCTTTCGCAGGTATCAATCAAATCAACTAGGCATAATGGCGCTAATTGCAGCGTTGCTTCATTACTTTCAACACGCGCAAAATCAAGCATACTATTTAGCATTTGTAATAAATTATTGGCTGCATACGTCGCTTGGCTGGTCTGTTGCAATTGTCGCTGCGTTAATCCATGCTCTGCTAACATATCTAGTAACCCAAGTATGGCATTGAGGGGAGTACGTATTTCGTGGCTTAAATTAGCAATAAAGCGACTTTTAGCCAAAGTGGCTCGCTCTGCATCATCTTTGGCTTTAGTCAGCTCAGTAACATCTTGAATATGAATAACATAATATAGCGGCTGAGCATTCTCATTCCAAATTAATGACATACTCAACTGCAACCAAGCATTTAATTGAGTGTGCGCAAAAGTTAAATGAAACACCTGTTTTTTGTTGTGCAGTAGTTGCTGCAGTAAGGCTTCGAGTTCTTGCCACTGCGTGTCACTAAATAGTGTATCAAACGGGGTATCTGTTAATTGATGATGTTTGGTAAACAGTTTTCGCGCGGCTTTATTAACCTGTAAAATAGCGTACTCAAGTGAAAGTAAAAACACCCCATTAGCAGCAAATTCAATGGCACTTCTAAATTTAGATTCCGACTCTTTTAATGCATATAGAGTATGTTGCTGCGCAGTAATATCGCGACCAATTCCCATTGTGCCTAGCAATTGGCGCTGTTCATCATAAAACGGAGCAATCGTTAACTGATAAGTTTGCTTAGCAACGTCTATACGCTGCTGAATTTGCATTTTATGCTGTAATGCTTGCTGTTCCAGCAGCTTAATTTGCTCGTAGTTGTGACTAACACTGTGCACCTGTTGACCAATAAGTTCGCTTTGGCTCTTACCTATAAACTGCTCAAATGCTTTATTACAACCTAAAAAGGTGCCGTCTGTATTTTTAAAATATATAAAGTCAGGCACGCTGTTAAGTACTGTATTTAGCAGGGCTAAATGCCGCTCTTTTGCTTGGTCGCTATGTTTTAATTTTTCAGATTTGAGCTGCACCTGCTCATCTAACTTTTTATTAGCATTTTGCAATGAAATAACTAAACGTTCATTTTTCGCAAAAATAGCTTTCACCCTAGCAAACCAAGGTTGCCAATTTAATGGTATTTTGTAATTTAAATATCCCGAGTTGTCATCGTTATGATGTTCTAAGTAACGCATTAGCTCTGTCATAGGTCTGATAAATATACGCTTGCTTAACCAAAAAAAGACATAAAACATCAAGCATAAAAATAACGCTAATGAAATAAACTCCAACACGACTTCTTGCACAAGGCTGCTGGTCAGTGTTTGCTCATCAGCAAGAAATCCTAAATGAATCGGGGTTTGATCTGAGGGTTGAATTAAAAAAAGCGGTTCAGACAGGGTTGTACGCTTTGGTGAGCGCGTATTAATTTGAGGCCAGTATGTCGAAAAATTTATTGCTTGGTTAATTGACTGCTGTGAACTGGCAATAATTTGATTTGCTTGATTAATAAAAACATACTCACCTTGCTTAGAGGTGATTTTGTTTAACCAGCCAGAGATGGCCTGCAAGTCATAAATTAAAATAATATAATCAGAAGAATTTCGCTCACGCTGACGGCCAATCGCAAAATATGCTTTATTACCCAGATTAATGACTGCACTCGAAGCCAATTTCGCTGCTGACGGTAAGGGTTTAAAGTCGCCATTCAATAGCGGGGTAAATATATTATTTTGAGTATTGTCGCGCCGAGTTAAGTATGCAAACCCACGTTCATCAACATACGCAACAGAATGCACAGATGAAAGCAGCGCTAAGGTGGTATTAAAAGAGGGTGCAAGCGATATTACCTGCTGCCACTGTAACAGTGCCGACTCAGAAGAACTAAACTGACCTTTACCTACAATTTCACCGTTTAAATGGTCAAATTGACGATAGTAGTAATGCTCATATTGGTTAATGTTTGCTGTGAGACTATGATTTTCTACAAGAAAAGTTTGCTTGTTATACATAGCAAACATTTCATCAAGCAAATCACTCATTGCTTGCATATCATGATCAAGCTGCGCCGATAATGCATTAAAATCAGTGGTCTTTTTTGTTATTGCGCGTTCCATTTTTATATTATAAAAATGCAAACACAAAAAAGAGGCCACTAATAAAGGCAGTGCTAACGCCACAAAAACAGAGCGGTGATAATGTTTTAACGGTAAAAAATTCAACGACTCGCCCAATTATTGGCTCAAAAATCAAACAGTAGACTATCGAGCCAAGGTGTTAAGCGCAAGTTATAAATTCTCCTCGGCAAACGACGCTAGTCGGCTTCTTACCACACCATTAAGATTAACAGTAGCACCGCCTTCAAAATGCTTAAACCGCTCTACAATATAAGTAAGCCCTGAGGTAACTGCGGTTAAGTAATTACTGTCTATTTGAGCTAAATTTCCGGTACAAATGAGTTTAGTTCCTTCACCGCAGCGGGTAATAATGGTTTTGAGCTGAGACGCCGTCAAGTTTTGGCTTTCATCTAAAATCACCCCCGAACTGATACCATACTATCATACCTAAAAGAGCCTTGAATAAAAAAGTTTTTACAAATAAGATTTACCCAGAGGTGAATAAGCATGATTGCATCAACTACAACAAAATCTAAAATTATTAATAAACCTGTCAATTTTGGAAAAGGAATGTATTTTCATCTGGATAAAGCAGGAGAACCTATTCAGATTGTAGATGGCATCAGAGCTCATTCATATCGCCATAACAAAAAAGAACTAAGCTTCCCTCTGCTATATCATCCTGATCGTATTACCGAATGCCAAGAAATGAACTTGTTCTTGAGCCACCGTTTTGAAGGCCACTTCAGTCTTAAGAAAAATCAAAGGGGAAGTGAAGCTTTTAGCGACGCTTATTACGCTAGTCAACCAGGTAAGCGGTTAGACGTAAAAACTGTTCGTGGTATAGCTAAGCATTTAAAAGCGTTTCTGGACTGGCTCATTAAAGATGGTGCATCTTATTTTGAGGTTATTGCCGCACCACTTTCTAGGCAGTCAGTAGACGATGATATTTCACGGTTACCTGTTTGGCGCTATCACAAACATTTGTGCGATAGAGTAACAACTAAGGACAAAGCTAAACGCCTAAGTTTCAATACTGCACAAGAGAGAATAAGGGCTGAATCGCCCCGTGTTTGCCAGAGACTCAATAACTTGAGAAACTGGAACTATGAAAAAATCAAATCGCTATACATCAGAATTTCGTGAACGTGCAATTAGGCTTGTTACCACACAACAGCATGAATA
>NZ_MTQB01000020.1:0-75255 GCF_001974855.1 Pseudoalteromonas sp. SK18
GTGGATGACAAATATACGGCAAGACAAGAGGTTAGCCTGCCTATTCTTAGCAAGCTAAAAATATGGCTTGAGCAGGATCAGCCAAATTTAGTGGGGAACAGCAAACTGATAGAGGCAGCTAATTACCTGGCAAATCAATGGCACAAGCTCATACGCTATGTTGATGATGGCCGACTTAGCATCGATAATAATAGAGCAGAACGCGCGGTAAAACCGTTTGTGATAGGCCGAAAGAATTGGTTATTTAGCCAAACGGCTAACGGTGCCCATGCTAGTGCCACCCTTTACAGCATTGTGGAAACCGCCAAGATAAATGGTCTAATCCCATTTAATTACATCTGTGCTTGCCTTGATGAACTGTGCCAGCCTGAGCCCGATATCGACAGCTTGTTACCCTGGAATTTTAAAACATAGGTGTAGTTCGCTAGACGCTCACGTTTTAATGGCATGGACTTCCTTTTTCATTTCCATCATCTTTTTGTGCATTTCTCCCATGTTCTCATGTGGTATTGCCATGCCTTGATGCATATCAGCTTTGTTCGCACCTTCATGCTTATGCTCATTGTTTTGGGCAAATGAGCTAGTGGTTATAAGTAGTGAACTAATAAATAAAATTGATTTAGTTAACGTTTTCATGATTTTTACCTTCTACACTTTTATTAAAATTTGGGATCCAACTTGGTGTCGATTCCATATACCTGTGGTACTCCGAACCAAACTCAGCAATCGCTTGTGCTTCTTCGCGTTTCGCTAGCTTGACGTAAACAACGACTAAGATCGGAAACATCGCAAGTGTTGGGATTGTCGGCCACTGCAATAAAAAGCCGAACATGATTAGAATGAAAGCTACATACTGTGGGTGGCGACACCTTGCATACCATCCAGTTGTAGCCAATTGATGATGTTTTTGCGCGTGATGCAATACATTCCATGCTGAAGACAACATAAAGAAACCTGCAACAATTAACACCATACTCACTATATGAAATGGGTCCCAATGGGCATCACCTTGAAATCCAAAGAAAGTATGTAATAAATGCCCATTTTCATGCGCAAAGAAATTTACTTCTGGATAGGTCTCCGTCAGCCACCCCGACAGAAAATAGATAGTTAAAGGAAAGCCATACATTTCAGTAAATAGGGCAACAATAAAGGCAGAGAACGCGCTTAGACTTCTCCAATCAGTTGATGTTTTTGGTTTGACAAAACTAAAGGCAAAAAAGATAAAAATTGCTGAGTTCAGTATCACCATTGACCATAAGCCATAATCATATGTTTCATTCATCACTGCTTTCCTTTTTATGTGATTCCTTACGTGCCTTTTCTAACCCTTGTATGTAGCCATCGTGATAGGCTGCATTTTTATCCGTGAGTTCTTGAAAGCTCTCTTCCTTTTTTTCATCAGGCGCATGTGAATGATCGTGACCATGTTTACCATGACTGCCATGCATAAATACGTGCATCAAGGGGCATAGCAATAAAATCAAGTAGGGAAGAAATTGCAGCATATGTTGACCATGCTCAAGCACTAAGAAGTAGGTCACTGCGGCAATAAGTGCCAGTGCAGCCCAGCCTGTAGGTGTTGACCAAAAATTAGGGTGTTGATTTTTCATATTGCCCTCCTAAACGACTTTTAAGACACCGCGATACATTTGCATCTGACAGTGAAACTCATGCTCTCCCGGTGATAAGTTCAATAGGGTAATTTGAGTAATTTCATTTAATTTAAGCTGTTCGCTTATATCCAATGAAGGAATAAGCATTGTTTCAGCGCAGGGGGATTGATCTTTGCGCATAAACTTCAGAGTGACAGGTTGGCTAGCAGACACCTGAATTGAGGATGGGGAATACACACCATCCCTCACTTCAATGAGTACTTCATTACCTTGAACGATTGTTTTATTGGGTTTATATAGCCAAAACCACCAAACAATCAGCGCGATTAACATTAAGCCTAATAAGTTAATAACCATCATTGTGATTCTCCTTAATGCTCTTTTGCTTTAAAAAAGCGAAGTCGATTTGCATTTGACACTACAGTCAATGACGAAAACGCCATTGCAGCACCTGCAATTACAGGGCTAAGCAGAATGCCAAAGAAGGGATATAGAACCCCCGCAGCAAAAGGAATCCCGGCTACGTTATAGACAAACGCGCCAAACAAGTTTTGTTTGATATTTCGTAAAGTAGCTTTGCTTACCGCTATGGCATCAGCAAGGCCATGAAGTGAACCACGCATTAGGGTAATGTCAGCACTTTCGATAGCTACATCAGTCCCTGTGCCTATGGCGAAGCCAACATCGGCTAACGCTAGCGCAGGAGCATCGTTGATGCCATCTCCTGTCATACCAACAATTTCGCCGCCTTCTTGTAGCTCTTTCACCTTGTTGGCTTTATCTTCTGGCAGCACTTCAGCAAGAAACTCACTAATACCCACTTTTTTAGCTACGGCGGCAGCGGTTTCCTTGTTATCACCCGTTAACATGATGACGCGTATACCATTAGCCTGAAGCCGTTTGATAGCAGAGATTGAGTCTGACTTGATAGGATCTGCAACAGCAATGATTGCTGCAAGTTCACCATCTACAGCAAAGTACATAGGTGTTTTGGCTTCTTTGGCTAAAGACTGTGCTTGTTCAACAAAGCCTGTGAGGTCTATGCCTTTTAACTTCATTAGTTTATCGTTTCCGAAAAGCAGGGCTTTGTTGTTGCAGCTTGCTTCTACACCAAAACCCGTAATGGCGTTAAAGGCTTCAATTTTTAGTAACTCAATATCCTGATCTAACGCACTTTCAACAATCGCTTGCGCTAAAGGATGCTCTGAGCCGCTTTCTAAACTTGCTGCAAGCTGTAGTACGTCTTTTTCGTCAGTAGCTTTTGCTAAAATAATATCGGTTACCTTAGGTGCCCCTTCAGTAATAGTGCCCGTTTTATCTAAAATCATGGCAGTGATTTTAGAGGCGGTTTGCAGTGCCTCACCGTTGCGAATAAGCACTCCGGCTTCTGCTGCTTTTCCTACTCCCACCATGACAGACATGGGTGTTGCCAAGCCTAAAGCACACGGGCAGGCAATAATAAGCACAGTAGTTGCTGAAACGATGGCAAAAGCAATGGCTGGCTCAGGTCCAAAGTTAAGCCATGCTAGCGCACTTAACACAGAGGTGATCATCACGACAGGTACGAAAAAAGCTGAAATAACATCGGCCAAACGGCCAATCGGCGGTTTCGAATTTTGTGCTCGTTTCACCATATTGATGATCTGTGCAAGCGCCGTGTCTTTACCAACGCGTGTGGCTCTAAATAAAATCATGCCTGATTTGTTCAAAGTACCTGCGACAACCTCATCTTCTTCAGCTTTTTCAGCAGGCATAGGTTCGCCTGTCAGCATGGACTCATCAATAGAGGTGTGTCCTTCCAATACCACGCCATCGACGGGAATTTTTTCACCCGGTTTTACCTTCACAATATCGTTAAATAAAACCTGCTCAATACCTATCTGAACTTCTTTGTTGTCACGAACCACGGTTGCTGTTTTGGCTTGCAAGCCGATAAGACGTTTAATGGCCTCAGAGGTTTTACCTCTGGCTTTGATTTCTAATGCTAAACCTAAATCAATTAAGCCAATGATCATGGCGGTAGCTTCAAAATAAACATGCCGTGCCATCAATGGAACAGCGTCAGGTGCAAACACGACAACCATCGAATACAACCAAGCTGTACCTGTTCCTAAAGCAATTAGGGTGTCCATATTAGCGGAGTGGTTTTTAAAGCTTTTCCAAGCGCCAACATAAAAATGCTTACCTGAAAAATACATAACACCAAAAGTTAAAATGCCTACAACCAGCCAAGACATGCGCTCAAGGTTTGTTTCAACCGTCATTTCTCCAACCACAATGCTGTAGATCATCAAAGGAACGCCGAGTGAAAGGGCAATAAACGTATCGCGCATTAGCTTTTTGTAATATGCAAAATCCGCCGCCTCTTTCTCATCAAGCGCATCTGTTGCTGAGCTATCATCAATTGGCTTCGCGTTATACCCCGCTGACTCAACAGCTTTGATCAACTCTTTTGTTTTAGCTGTCCCATAAACTGTTACTGTCCTATCAGCAAAATTCATTTCCGCACTGACGACTCCAAGAGTTGCCTTCAACGCCCCTTCAATTTTGCCTACACAGCTAGCACACCCAGCACCTTCAATGATAAGCTGTTGGTTATGTGATACTTTCTCCAACGTATTCTCCTTACTTTTACACGAAGAGGATTGAGCTTTTGCCTGACAGCAACAGCCTGATTCAGTTTTTATATTTGTGTTAGTAGCCACCCTTTTTCCTCCTATGCTTTTTTAATTTGCTCAAAGTTTTCGATGAGATGACAAACCATGTTTGCAGTCGGTGCTTTGTCTTCCATTTCTTCCCATCGAGAAAGCGCAGAAGACATTTTTCCTCGAAGTGCCAACATTGCTTGAAACTGCTTTTCTGTTTCTTCAAGCCGCTCTTTGATCAGGCTTCTGACTAATGGGCACGCACTTTTACCATCTTCAGATTCATTAATAATTTCCTTGATATCTGCAACGGAAAAACCAAGGTTTCTAGCACTTAAAATGAATTTAAGTCTCGATACTTCTTTATTCGAGTATGACTTGTAGCCGTTCACTGACTTAGCAGGTTTTAACAATCCTAATCTGGTGTAATAGCGCACCGTATCAGCAGTCGTTCCAAGGCTTTTTGCCAGCTCCGCAACTTTCATATTCACTCCTCAGTTTTTTAGCTAAGTTTGTACTCTCATCTTCAGCTTAGACCTGTGTCTAAGACACAGGTCAAGTACTAATTCTAGTGAATAAGCTAAAAACTAATTTTTTGGTAAAAGAGAAATCTCGGTCAAAATCGACAGCATTAAGTACTGTAAATAGCAATAGTTTGAGCATGTTCATCATGCCTCCAAAAAATATTGTGCTAATTGTTCAAAACGGTTGGTAATTTAAACCAATCAGTAAATCGTTTTATTTTTGATGGGACTGGCGAAAAAAAGGCGCACTGATCCCGTGATTAGCCAATAATTGGTGGACGATAAAGTAAGAGATGGATACCAGATTTTGGTAGGGGTATACGCTGTAGAATTAGCTCAGAATGAATATTGCAAATACCTTCGTCTTGCGCTTCCACAAGATAGGCATTTAAATGAAAGCTTGTACAAAAACCGCCTTCACAACAAACACAATCACCAGCTTTACATTTTTCACAGTCTTCATCACCATGAAGGTGTTTAGAGTCTTGCGAATTTTCAGTGTGATAGTGACTATTGTCAATCATTGATTGATGATGCATATTTTTGCTTGGTTGTATAATATGCGTGTCGGATGAGCCATTATGATGCTCTTCACAATTCATTGGTTTAGCAATAGCAAAACTATGCTGCGTAAGCAACACAGTTATTATCACTATTTTAAACCACCTGAAAAGTCCAAACATTATCATTCCTTCTTTAGCACCTACAATATTAGCCACTTTATAAAAATAATTTTATGATCTTGATCAACCTTTGAACTAAAACCTAAACTTTTTACTTTTTACTTTTTACTTTTTACTTTTTACTTTTTACTTTTTTAAACAGCTTAAACTTCACAAGTATAAAGGGGTGTCTAATTTATACTCATGAGATTGAAGCCAAGCATGAGCACCATTAAAAGAAATAAAAACCCTACGCTCATAACTAGGTATTGAGTAAGGGATCATTTTTCCAATTGTTCAGCTTTAAGCGCAGTACTTTGCAACAATCGGTTCTATCCCGGGCACACCCAATTCCCGTTCATCAAAAGTGATAAAATGGCCTATTGTACGTCTTTCAATGGCGATGTTTTTTGCCTTGACTCTTTAACCTTAACCATTCGCCAACTTTACTTCTTAGCTGATATTCCGGTATACACCAGACTGGCACCGACTGAAAATAAGAAGTAGCTTACTATTACTGCTCTTAGTTCTTTCCAAAAAAACTATTAGCTAGGCCTTTCCTAACATAACTAAAATGGTTTAAATCCCAAAAAACGAAAGCTACCATCAATATAGTTGCGGTAGCTCTCATCAAGTCAATATAGTATTTCTTCACATCAGAGCCAGAACTTGATACCTGCAACAAAAGCAGTATCACGAGTACTTTGCCCATTTAACTTCGCAAAGTCGGCTGTATTACCAAATTTATTTGTCCACTCAACGCCAACATAGGGAGCAAACTGGCGGGTAAACTCATAACGAACCCGAAAACCAATAGTACTGCTCGATAAACCACTACCAAGGTTATTTTGGACGTCGTCCTTACCGTAAAGCGTTAACTCTGCACGTGGTTGAACAATTAACTTTTGTGTGAGTAATAGCTCATATTCCGCTCTAAGCGATAGTGCTGTATTGCCTTTTTCGCCCAAGTAGCCAGTCATGTCGAGATCAAACCAATATGGAGCAAGCCCCCTAAGGCCAAAAGCTAGCCACTGTCGGTTTTCACCGTCTTTATTGTAATCAAACCGAATCCCTGCTTGTGTATCCCAATATGTTGAAACAGCATGGCCCCATAAAATATCTGTTTGGTTCTCCTCTAGATTTCCTTTGCTAAAATCACCCTCGGTTTTTATGACTAACCTGTCAAAAGTAGTGCCATACCATGCCTGAAAGTCAAAAACACCTGCGTTTGTTTGCTCATTATATTCAAGACGATCCCCTAGTAGCGCGTAAAATGAATGCTCATCTGCCAAAGTCAGTCGTTTGTCGCTACTGAGTGCATAAGGACCTTCAGTCAAAGTTGTACCTGCTGCATAAGCATGGGGGTCTCTAGCATCTTTAGGTGCATCTCCACCTTGTGCTTGCATTTTAGAATCACCCATCTCAGTCATCTCATCTTTTGCAGATACAGATACACTTATAAGGGGCAAACCTATTAATAATAGTCTTAACGTATTGGTTAGTATTAATTTTTTCATGATACAACTACCTCTCTAAACATACCTGCATCCATGTGGAATAATAAATGGCAATGCCATGCCCAGCGACCTACGTCATGAGGTGTTGTTAAAAAACTAATTCTTTGCGCTGGTTGTACAGGGATAGTATGGCGACGAACCTGTACATCACCTTTTTCATTCTCCAAATCGCTCCACATACCATGCAGGTGCATGGGATGTGTCATCATTGTATCGTTTTGTAAAATAACTCTTAAACGTTGATTATGCTTCATGTGAACTGGCGTGCTTTTTCCAAATTCCAAGCCATCAAATGACCAGCTATAACGCTCCATGTTTCCAGTTAAATGTAATTCAATTTCAGCCTCTGGCTCTTGCTGGTTTGTAATTCCCTCAAGAGAATGTAAATCTGCAAGTGTTAAAACACGGCGTCCATTTTTACGTAAACCTATACCGGGATCATCAAGGTTTGTTCTAGGCATATCAACACGCATATCAACAGAAGCTCCATACTCTGTTTTTGCATGACGCACTTTAGTGCTAGCAACAGCTAATGGGTTTTTAGTCATTCCATGTTTACTATGATCCATTGCCATCGCTCCATGACCCATTGCACTATGATCCATTTTATTAGAATTCATGCCCGACATGTCTGCCATACCTGCCATCGCGGAATGCTCACCACCTTGGGCCATATTCCCCATCATATCTGTCATCGTTAACCATTCAACGGGATCTAGAGCAGGTACTGGTGCATCAATATTAGGTGCCATTGATAAAGTACCTTTAGCATAACCTGAGCGATCCATGCTTTGTGCAAAAATCGTATATGCATCATTTTTTGGCTCGACAAGTACATCATAAGTTTCACCGGGACCAAATCTAAATTCATCTACTGTCACAGGTTCAACATTTTGTCCATCAGCTTGTACAACTGTTAACTTCAGCTCAGGTATTCTTACATCAAAAAACGTATTGCTAGAACCGTTAATAAATCTAAGCCTAACCTTTTCGCCAGCTTTAAACATTCCACGCCAGTTTGTCAAAGGCGCACAACCATTCATTAAAAAAGTCATTGCAGATGCTGATAAGTCTGCAAGATCTGTAGGGTTCATTCTCATTTTATTCCACATTTCCCGGCGTTGTAGCGCATTTGAAACGCTGCTATTTGAAATGTCATCAAAAAACTCTGGAACAGTAGGTTGATTAAAGTTAAATACATCGCTTTGTACTTTTAACTTGCGGAACAAATCCATTGGGTCATCATCAGTCCAATCAGACAATTGGATAACATGCTCATTGTCAGCACTAATAATATCCTTTTCTCTTGGCTCAATAATTAATGCGCCGTACATACCTGTCATTTCTTGAAAGCCACTGTGTGAGTGATACCAATATGTGCCGCTTTGTTGCAGCTTAAATTTATAAACAAAGGTTTCACCCGGCATTATACCTTTAAAGCTAATACCCGGTACGCCATCCATTTGATACGGAAGAATGATCCCATGCCAATGAATTGAACTCGGCACTGATAATTTATTAGTTACCCTGATAGTAACGTCATCACCTTCTCTGAGGCGCAAGGTAGGAGCTGGTATTGAGCCATTGATTGTTGTAGCCATTCTTACAACACCTGTGAAGTTTACGGGTGACTCATCTATCACCAGATCTATTATTTCTCCACTTAGTTCGGGCACAGTACCTGTTATTGTTCCAGCCACTAAAGATGAAGCAGCATGAAGAATGCTTGGAAAAGCAGCTAATATACCGCCAGCAGCTAAACCTTGTACAAAGCGTCTACGCGGTGTAGAAATTTGATGTAATGGATCTTTAATTCTCATTTTACTCTCCGAGGTTTGACCAATAAATTAGTGTGACCAATGAATGTGCGTAATTTTCCATTCACCGTTTTGCTTTTCGAGAACCATTGTTTCCATCCCTTGATAATCACGTTCTTCACCATTGTAAGTACCTTTAGTTTGACTACGCGAGGCAGAGATAGCTGTATTTCCAAGTATCGTCACTTGATGTTCAAGTGTGTCGCTCTTCATCGCTGCTAAATACTTCATATCCGACAACATATGATGATGAGCATATTCATCAGCGCTCCTTTCAACGCGGCCTCCCTCGAAAATGGTGACATCATCCGCTAACTGCGCTCTAGCCTGTTTTTGATTGCCAGTTTCAAGTGCTTGATGAAATGCCAAAACAACTTTTGCGGCTGGTGTATCTACACCTTTAAACAATCCTTTGTCTTTATTCTTATCACCATGAGCGTTTGCTGCGAAACTAAACGTCATTAATAAAACGAGTAGGATATTTATTGTTTTCATTTTCTTTTTCTCTTTTAGGTTTTAATTTGCAGGACCAACAACACTAGTAAGCCCAGCAGTTACAGATAAAATGGCAAAAGCTACTACCATTTCTATCGAGATAGATTTAGATAAAGCCTCTCTGCCTTGACTATTTTTAAGTTGTGGAACGAGTATTAGTTTATGTT
The DNA here is from genome assembly GCF_001974855.1 of Pseudoalteromonas sp. SK18. Taxonomy (GTDB): domain Bacteria; phylum Pseudomonadota; class Gammaproteobacteria; order Enterobacterales; family Alteromonadaceae; genus Pseudoalteromonas. The sequence goes on from NZ_MTQB01000020.1 coordinate 9,444, forward strand.
TAGCAGCAAGTGCCAAAATAGACACTACAAGGGCCAATTTAAACAACAGTGTTTGTCCGTAACTTGAGCTTATTAGTGCATCAAGACTTCCGACCAATTGAATCACGAGCCAGAGGCCTGCTACCAACAATAGGCTCAATGTAAAACTTGCTTGTTTGCCAAAGCTTTCCATCAGCAAATGAAGTTCTGCATAACTTAGCTGATGGCAAGCCTGTTTTAGTGGCAATAACGCCCCAAACCACCATGCCATAACGAGCACATGCAAAATAAGCAAGCCTTTTTCAATTGTGCCTAACTCAGAAATATGACCCAGTAACGTGAATGAGTATGCAAGGATTAATAAACTCAACATTAAAGCGCTTTGTTTTAAGTACGAGTTCACAGCGAGTTTGAACCTTAAAGCTAAAGCGATTATTGCGGTAACTAGCCCAAGCGCTCGAAGCAAAGCTCCAGTGCCGACAGAGGAGTCCCACATAATAGCCAATATATCAGCGTCTATCGCCCCCTGAATTCCCTCTTCTGCCATTGCACCAGTACTGGCAAAGAACCAAGTAATATTAGCGATCAAAGCCATAACTATATAAGTTCTTGTCCACGTTAAATTCGCTATTACAGTATTAGTATGAGATTCATTATTCTCAAATATTTGCCTGAAAAATGTATAACCTGCAATACAGGCAAAGCCGACGTAAAATACAATTTTTGACAGTACAATGACTGTATTCCAGATATACATTTCCATATCAATCACACCGCCTATTTTAGTGAACCATAAAGCCGAAGCTATGTTTCATTTTATGACCATCGTTACCTAAGAAGGTTACATCCACAGTATAGTTTGCAGGAGCTAATTTAGGTAGTTTCCATGTAAATTTGCTAGTAGCGACTTTAGAAGGCTCGAATCCAAATTTAAATTCTTCGCCTTGTTTATTGGCCAATGAAACTTTTACAACACGTACCTCTTTGGTGAACACCAAAGTTAACTCTTCTGGAGGATTCATTAGCATTGCATTATCAGCAGGCACACTTTTTTCAAGATGCACATGCGCAAATACCGCACTACTAAAAACGACACTGATTACGGTTAAAAATTTAATTAGTTTTTTCATATTTACCTCTATTTTAGTTTATTGAAATTGCTATTTATGGTTTCTTAACTTCGCTAAGCATTACTTTTTAGCTCCGCCTTAGAAAGCTCCTTGTTAAAGGCGTTTAATTCTGGCTTTTTAACGATTGAGTAAATTACTGGGAGCACAATAAGAGTGAGTAGCACAGCACTTGTCATTCCGCCTACCATAGGTGCAGCAATACGACTCATAATCTCCGAACCTGTTCCTGTACCATATAAAATGGGCATCAAGCCGATAATGATTGTTGCAACTGTCATCATTACTGGACGAACTCGTAAGCCTGCACCGTGCAATAATGCATCTTGATATGCATCATCAGAGATAGGTTCAGCTCGCTCTTCAGCTTTTTCCTTAAGCTCAGCAAGTGCCTGATTGAGATAGACCAACATTATCACACCAATCTCAACCGCTACCCCAGCTAGAGCAATAAAGCCCACGCCAACAGCCACAGAGAAGTTAAACCCTTCCAGATACATCAACCATAAGCCACCAATCATCGCCATCGGCAAGGTAACGATAATGATAGCCACCTCACTAAACGCTCTGAAGTTTAAGTAAAGTAGAATAACAATAATGGCGAGTGTTAAAGGCAATACATAGGTGAGCTTTTCTTTCGCTCTTTCCATATATTCGTATTGCCCAGCCCAAGTAATTGAATAACCTGCTGGTAGTTTTAGATTATTAGCCAAGTGTATTTTTGCACTTTCAACATAAGTACCTACGTCAACACCGTCTATATCGATAAACGTCCAGCCATTTAAACGAGCATTTTCACTCTTAATCCCCGGCGGACCGTTCTCAACTCGAATATCTGCGACATCACCTAGTGCAATGCGTTGACCACTTGGTGTTACAACAGGTAATCGTGATAGCTGCTCAGGAGAGTCTCGATAGTCTTGCGGATAGCGTAAGTTAACAGGGTAACGCTCTTGACCTTCTACCGTTTGGGTAACGTTCATACCACCAATAGCTGTAGAAACCACTTGTTGAACATCTTCGATGTTTAACCCAAAGCGACTTGCCTTATCGCGTGAAATATCAACCTTGATATATCGTCCACCTGCAACTCGCTCTGAGTAAACTGATGCTGTGCCTGTAACTTCGGGTAAAATTTGCTCTATTTGTTGGCCGATTTCCTGAATCACATCAAGCTCTGGTCCGGCGACTTTAATACCCACAGGCGTTTTTATGCCTGTTGCTAACATGTCGATTCGGGTCTTGATTGGCATAACCCAAGCATTCGTTAAGCCCGGAAACTTAACCAATTTATCAAACTCAGCTTTTAACGATTCAGTAGTCACACCCTCTCGCCACTGCTCTTGTGGCTTCAATTGAATAAAGGTTTCAATCATGGTTAAAGGTGCAGGATCGGTTGCAGTTTCAGCTCTTCCTACTTTACCAAATACAGTTTCAACTTCTGGCACAGTGCGAATAAGCTTGTCTGTTTGCTGCAATAACTCCCTTGCTTTACCAATTGAAATACCGGGATAGGTAGTAGGCATATACATGAGATCGCCTTCATCCAATGGCGGAATGAATTCACTACCAATTTTATCGACAGGCCAAAAGCCAACGATAGTCACTAATATTGCTGCTACTATTGTCGATTTTGGAAACTTCATGACTTGCTTTAAAACAGGCATGTAGATAGCAATCAATAATCGGTTTAACGGGTTTTTCTTTTCAGAAACAACTTTGCCTCGAATAAAGTAGCCCATCAAAACAGGCACCAATGTGATCGCCAAACCTGCTGATGCCGCCATTGCATAGGTTTTTGTATAGGCGAGCGGAGAGAACATTCTTCCTTCTTGCGCTTCCAAGATAAATACAGGTAAGAATGAGACTGTAATGATCAGTAAGCTAAAAAATAGTGCAGGGCCTACTTCACTCGCAGCCTTAGCAACAATTTGCCAGCGATTTTCATCTGTTAGTGGTGTTTTCTCCATATGCTTGTGCATATTTTCAATCATCACTATTGCACCATCAGTCATCGCACCAATCGCAATAGCGATACCGCCTAAAGACATAATGTTGGCATTGATGCCTTGCATATACATGATAATGAACGACACCAAGATACCTAATGGCAGAGTAATAACTGCCACAATAGATGAGCGAAGATGAAATAGGAAAGCCACACAGACAATAGCCACGACTGCAAGCTCCTCTAGCAACTTGCTCCAAAGGTTATCAACAGCACGATCTATTAACTTCGATCTGTCATAGACAGGGACAACCTCCACCCCCTCTGGTAAAGAAGATTTGAGCGACTCAAGCTTTTCTTTTACCCCATTTATGGTTTGTTGAGCATTTTCACCAAAGCGCATAACGACAACACCACCAACAACTTCGCCTTCGCCATTAAGTTCTGCGATACCACGGCGCATTTGAGGACCAAGGTTAACGTTGGCAACATCTCCAATACGCAACGGCGTGCCTTGTTCGTTAATACCAAGTGGAATTTTCTCTATATCACTAACTGATTGAATATACCCCGTTGCGGTAACCATATATTCAGCTTCAGCCATTTCCACAACGGATGCGCCAGTTTCTTTGTTCCCTTTTTGTAAGGCTATTTGTATTAAACTTAGAGGAATATCGTAAGCTCTCAATTTGTCAGGATCTACTTGCACCTGATATTGCTTAACCATACCGCCAACGGCGGAAACCTCAGACACGCCCGGAACAGTTTGTAGTTCATACTTTAAAAACCAGTCTTGAATACTTCTTAATTGGCTTAGATCATGGTTTCCTGACTTATCTGTTAAAGCGTAGATGTATACCCAACCCACTCCTGTCGCATCAGGTCCTAATTGTGGTTTTGCCGAATCAGGCAGGCTTGATGCTACTTGGCTTAAGTATTCAAGTACTCTGCTTCTAGCCCAATACAAATCAGTATCATCATCAAAAATGATATAGACGTAGGAATCACCAAAAAATGAGTAACCACGAACAGTTTGCGCCCCCGGCACTGATAACATCGCTGTAGTAAGGGGAAACGTCACTTGATCTTGCACTACTTGTGGTGCCTGTCCCGGATAGCTCGTCTTAATTATCACCTGCACATCAGAAAGATCGGGGAGTGCATCTACTGGTGTTTTTTGTAATGAATACAAACCACCAAACGCGATAATTAAGGTAATCAACAAAACAAAGAAACGATTGCCGATAGACCATCTAATAATTGATTCAATCATTATTTTTCTCCCACTTAATGATTAGAATGATCAACAGCAGCTTTATTTTCCTTGCCGTGTTGTTCATCTGATTCAAGAGAAATGTCAGTGATAACTAAGTCATCTCTAACCTCAAAAGTGAAAGTGACATTATCACCGACATTGAAATCAACCATTTCTATATTGTCCGCGACGATAAAATCCATCGTCGCAGCAGGTCTATCCCATTTCTCTATTGGGCCTCTGCTAATATTTAGAATCCGTGTATCAATATCAATCGCATTAATCAAACCAGATACTGTTGCTGATGATACTTCAGGCTCACTCATGATATGAATTCCAGTAATTTCATATCCACCGTCTTCGGTTTTGCTCACTTCAAAGTGCAAAGATTGACCTGACTTTAATGAGTCAATATCGACTTTTTCAGCCACAGTAAAATCCATAACCATTTCAGGCCAATCCCAAGCTTCAGCAGGGCCATGTGAAATATTAACCATGCGGTGCCCTGCCATAACACTATTAACATCCCCTTGCATCCAAACAGAGTTAGGCACTTCATCATGAGTCATTCGTTTAAAGTCAGAGCTTTTACTTGATTCAGAATCAATCAAGAATTGGGCAGATGTCACCACAACGTCATCTTCATTTAAGCCGTCTAATATTTCGATGCTGTCGATATCAACCCGGCCAATAGTCACTTCAATAGATTTAAATTGCCCATCACCTAACGCAAGTACTACTCTGTCCTGTTTACCTGTTCTAATAACGGCTTCTTTAGGCACGAGGATGGTGCTATCAGCTTGATTAGCGTGAATAGAGACTTGTGCAAACATATTTGGTTTTAATTGATAGTCTGTGTTATCAAATTTCAATCTCACTCGGAGTGTGCGTGTTTTACTGTTCAATGTTGGATAAACATAATCAACGACACCAGCCCAGTCCTCACCGGGTAAATAATCCAGTGTCATTGATACAGGAAGTCCTTTTTTAATTAAGGCTGCGTCACGTTCAAACACTTCTGCTTCAACCCAAACTTGATCTAGCTGGCCAATGCTTAATAAGGTGTTTCCCGGCTTTACATAAAAACCTTCTCTAACCTTCAAACCATCGACAACACCTGCTTGTGGTGAATAAAAGGTAATTGTTTGCTGAACCTTTCGTGTCTTTTCTAGCTTTTGAACAAAGTCTGCTGAAAGCTGTAACGCTTTTAGGCGATCTTTGGCTGCTGAAATTAAAGAACTATTGTTGCGCTTTAACGCTATTAACAGCTCTTCCTGAGCATTAACTAACTGAGGAGAATATAGTGTATAAAGAGGCTGCCCTTTCTCTACAGGGTTACCTGCTGCTTTGATGTAAAGTTTATCAATCCAGCCATCAACCCGTGGGTGGATATGAATTAGCTTATCTTCATCATATTGAACATAACCTACCGTTGAGATTTCAGTATGCATATTTTTCAGTTCAACAGGTGCAGTGCGAACCCCAAGGTTATTCACTACATGAGGCGCAATTTTTACTGCTCCGGGGCCAAAGTCATCACCAGATGATCCTTCCTCATACACTGGAATTAGATCCATCCCCATAGGCGACTTACCGGGCTTGTCCCGGCGGTAATTAGAATCCATCGGTGCAACCCAATACAGAGGCTTTTTTTCTCCTGATGTTGCTTCATTACTATTACTGTTTGAGCCAGTACCTTGATATAAACTCAATGCTCCAGCACCAAGTGCTGCCCCAATGATGATGGCAATAATTGTTTTTGTATTCGTTGACATTATTTTTCTCCAAATTGCTGACTGGATAAGTGCTGATTAGTTTTGTGTGAAGTTTGCATCGACTTATGTTCAGCATTTGAGTTAGATTGAGAATGCGCAAAGAAATAGTTGATACGAGCAACTGTTTTAAGTGCGTCAACATCAATTCTTAAAGCTGATATTCTGGTATTTAATTCGGCAATTCTTGCTCGAACAACTTCGGCAAAATCGCCATCATCATTTGTGTAGGCTGTCAATGACGCTTCTGCTTGGTCATGAGTTTGTTTAAGGAGTTGTTCTTGATAGATAGATTGTCTATCTGATAAGCGTTTAAGCTGTCTTAGTTCTTTTTCTAAAACACTGATCATTTGCTTTGTCAGTAATAGTTTCTCGGTTTTAATAGTCTCTGAATCTGCAATAGAAGCTGCAACTTGCTTATCTTGTCTGTTCTCGGTAAACAAGGGTAAATCAAACGTTACCCCAACAGAAAATAAATCAGCTCGGCTATCACCAGAGGGCATATTGTCGCGATAGGCATAACTAGCATTAACACCCCATTGCGGCTCATATTGCTGTTTGGCTAACTCAATTCCTTTTTCTGAAGCTTTGCGTTTTATATCAATCGCAAGTATGGCTGGGTGATTCGAAAGCTCCTGAGCCAATAGATTTCTTGAGTAATTAGATGCTTTTAGGACTGTTGGATTATTCAATTGAATCGAAGGCAATTCTTTTGAGACGCTAAACTCTAATGGTTGCGCGTCAAAGTTGAATGATTCATTCAAACGATCCGCATCGTAAATATGAAGCCACTCATTGAGACGAGCGATTGTCGTTTCTAGTTTCTGCTTTTGCGAAGTTAATCTGTCATCTAACTGCACGATTTCCAACTGAGCACGAATAACATCTTGCTGTCTAGTTTTACCAACAACGTTTGAATAGCTAGCTTTAGCCACTTCCGCCATCTGCTCAAAGAGAGACCAATCATCTTCAATCAATTTAATAGTTTGTTGGGCTAAGTAAGCATCTAACCAAAGTTGTGACACTTGGCTTTTCAACTTAGCTTTACGATCCTCTCGTAACAGTGGAAATTTCGTGGACTCAATTTGTAACTGGTCTTTCTTGATCTCTAGACTGTCGCCTCTCGGAAACATTTGAGAGACGCCAACCTTTAGCTGAGTCATTCCTTCCTGATCTAAATCCCAAGTATCTGTTGGTAAATTCATTATCCCTAGCGATACTTTCGGATCAGGCAAAGTACCTGAAGCAATACTTCTATTTTCAACTGCACTTTGTTTCAATCGGCTACCATGAAGCCAAGGATCATTTTGCTGAGCTAAGGTGATAGCTTGTTCAAGCGACACTACTTTCTCAGCTTGAGCTGAGAATACAGATAAGCCGAGTATTAATGCAGTTGAAAGTGAAGTAAGGTTTGAAGAGTTCAATTTCATTAGAATTGCTCCTCGTATGTCTTAACTTTTGCATAGACTTTGCTCGTTCCATCTTTAAATAGAATTAACACGTTGTATGGCATAAAGCGGTCATCGACTTCCATACCGGGAGAGCCAACTGGCATTGCTGGAACTGAAAGCCCAATCGCATTGGGATGTTCTTCTGATAAGAACTGCTGAATAAATTTAGCAGGTATATGACCTTCAAAGGCAAATCCATTTCTACTCACTGCCGTGTGGCATGAACGGTAATTAGGTTTGATACCATACTTAGTTTTGATGTTGCCGATGTTTCGGAAATCTTTGGAATGCGCAACGATCCCTTTGTCTTCAATATGAGTTATCCATTTTTTACAACACCCACAAGTAGGGGTTTTATAAACGATTAACTCCAAAGGTGTTACGTCGTGATTGTCTGCATGGTTATGTTCGTTGGCGTTTGCAAACGCAGGTGAAAGCAGCATTACTACTGCTATTTTTAAATACTTATTGATCATTTTTGCCCCCAGACATCGCTGGAAAATATCTATAGCGCTACGACGCTATATTGACTAACAGAAAAATTAATTACATGTGCGAGAAATTTGGACGCACTAATCCTGTATTAGGCAAAAATTGGTGGACGATAAAGGGAAGTGGAAATTGAATGAGGTTGTTTAGATTGCAGAGCAGCTACAGATTCACTGAATATTTGAATATCTGTCGAATCAATACTGGAATTTAGGACTGTCGTAGATGAGCAAGCATTTGCAGGACAAATACATTCAACGTCACAACAATCTTCTGATTGACCATTACTGCTTTTATTCATATCACCATGATCCATGTTCATGTTCATGTGTGATTCGTGAGAACCTGATAACATTTCGCAAGGCATAGCAGAATACGCAAATGCTTGCCCTACAAAGGCAACCAGCATAAGCGTCATTACTAAGACTTTTGAAAATGCTTTAGACATAAAATTCTCTTACAAATATACATCTCTAATACTAATGCAAATTTTTGACTAAGTCAATTGATGCTGTATAAACATTTATGAATATTTGATTATCGTCAAATTTTTCAAAGAGGTAAGTGACAAATAATAATCTCATCAGACTTCTTATCTTCGCTATTCAATGGCTTTTATTTTGAGACTTAAGTTGCTCTCTCATTTCTAAAACTCGATCTGCCGAATAAGCTCCTGCTCTCATAACAACCAGTTCAACAAATGAAATATCAATTAACTTATGGTCAGCATCAATCACATAACAACTCCCACTATGTGTGTATATTTCTAACTTATCTTCATCAGCAGATTTGCTAACAATCTTTGAAGTCACGATTTGCTGAAATGGCCGAAACCTGAATGTTTCATCTTCAATAACCCCCCCTGATAAAAACTCGCCAAGAAATATTTTTTCAAATTCTTTATAGTCGTAAACAGATACTATGTAGGCATCCTTTAAATATATTCTATCCAACGTATTCCCTTACTAATAACTAGCCGGGAGCATATCTCGCAGCTCTAATAACTCATTAGGAGAATACATACACTCATGCATTAAATTAAACTCAAATGCATTTACATCAAACTCTTTAGATTCAGCATCTAAGATATAAAAGTCAACACCAAAGCACTTACTTTCTAGACCATTGATTTCCAAAACCTTTATCGTGAATAAAGCATCTCCTTCTTTACCATTTTCATTTTCGTCAGCAAATGTGCCGTAAAGCACCCGTTCAACTTTTTCCTCTGTATCAGATTGAATTGAGATAAGTTTTGCGTTGGTTAGTTTTACTCTAGGTCTCATGCTTGAACTCCTTTCATATCTTCTACAGAAAAAGGACGAAAAAAACTTAGATATTTAACCCCATCAACTTTAAGCAAATTGTTGTCAGCATCAAAATGTGACAGAACACTAGATTGATACAACGAAATGTATTTTTCATAATCGATTGTGTTAAAAAAGTTGGTATCAACGCGCCTCGCATAAAAAACAAGATCTTGCTGTTCGATACGAACAATGAACTTCTGATCGCCATCTAGATTTTTGACTCGTAGACATAAATCAGGTTTGTGCCAATCAGATACAAAGGAAGGAATCAATGGGAAGCCATATACCAAATAGCGCATACCTTCGATTTTGAAGGTTGTTGGATTGAACTGAGCCTTATTTACTTTGCCGCTACTGAATAATTCAAGTGTCAACACCAGCCAGTGCACATGCTTAGAAAATGTATTTCCTTCAGAAATACAGCCTTCAAACTCACCATTATGGTTTACATGATTGATGTACATGTATTTTCTAATGTCATCCAAGGAAAGCTTTTCAAACGGAAACTTGCAAGCGATTAGCCTGAAATAACAACCATGAACTTTTAAATCTGCATATTGAACTATCAACGGATCATCAAAGGCATCAAAGTATGGTCGCCACTCTAAGCGGAAGTCTGCACCTGTATTTACAATAAACTTGGCATTTTCAGGCAACCCTAAAACTTGGTATATCACTGAAACTAACTCTAATGTTTCGATATCTACCAGCATCAGGCTTTCAATACGGTTTGCCATTGACTCAATTTCTTTATGAAGCGATTCAATAATTTCTTGATCATCGTATTCGTTGATCATTAAATATTTCAGGGAATCGTGCTTTAGAATTGAGTCCAGCTTTTTCTTTTCAAATACTTCAGAGAGATATTTATGGGTATCAGAAAAATAAGGGCAGTTATAAACACCTCTAGCCCACAGGCCTTGGGCGTAAAGATCAGGAAACTCTAATAACTCAGCAAACTCTTTTGCTTGTTTATTGAGCTTATTCTTTAATTGATAAAGTGAGATCATTTAGTTCTCCAAACAACTTTCCAATAAACAATGGCCTACCAACACATTGCTTTATTTATTGTTCAAATAACCAAATTTTTACGGATGCTCCGCTTCACTGTTCACGTTTTTCAAGGCGAAAAACATGTGTAGGCGTAGGCTGTCCGTTCAGCCTTCATATTATAATATCGCCAAAAAACAAAATGACAACTTACGTATTTGTACAACTTTAGGTAGATATTTTGAGTTTGAACTCTGAAAAGCTAAGCCCAAACAGGGATACGACCATCTCTTCATTTATATTGGAGCCGGGAAATTTTTTTTCAAAATTTCCAATAATGCTATCTAGGTGGCTAGCTAATATTTTTACTAAAAATATTTCCGAGTTTGGTGAGAGTGCAGACAGTGCTATCAATGGGTTGTCAAAGGATTCAGCTTTTATTTTTACTAGTAAATCGCTGTAACTGTCACAACCATATAGACAAATAGCTGCCCCTTCTTGGGCTTGTCCAAGGGGAATAGTTAATAATTTAGATAATCGTTTTGCCTGCCTTTTTATATTTACTAGCAGGTCTTCTTTATTAAAAGACATCAATACACCAAAAAACGGCAACGCTAGGCCACGCACCTATGTCACTCAGTTTTTGTGAATATTTAATCTTTTAGTTCAGAGTAAATCCATTTCGTCCTGTTTTCGTGGGAACGGGCTTCTCTGAAAAGCCACTGCAAAAAGCAGTGGCTATTGTCGCAATATTATAAGGAAATGTGAATGGTAGTTTGATGCCTACATATTCTTTTCAGTGAATTCAGCCAAGCTACTACGCTCTACTTCATCAAAAATTAGCACTGATCCTTTTTCATAATGACGATACACATTAACAGCCGCACTTGCACCAGAAGAAGCAGGTGTTACAAACTTATCATCAATCTGGGCTAAGTTGCCCAACACGATTGTGCGACAATTTTTGCCACCACGACTAAGCATTCCTTTAATTTGAGCACGGGTCATATTTTGTGCTTCATCAATAATTAAAACAGCATCATCAATTGACCTGCCTCGAAAATAAGCCATAGAAGTAAACTCTATATTGGCACGCTCTATGACATGCTCAACAGTTGCACTAATATTACCTTCATTGTTATCACCTGAATGCATTGATATAAGCGCATCTGTTATACCTGCTAATAACGGCATTGATTTCTCTGTCAGGTCACCGGGTAAAAACCCCGGATCATCGTCCATAAAGTCTCTGGAGCGCACCACAACGATTTTTTTGTACTTTTTTAACTCCAATACTTGATGCAGCGCCGAAGCAACTGCTAAAAAAGTTTTTCCGGAGCCAGCAGGGCCAAGGATGATATTTAAGTCATAATATGGATCTGTTAATTGGCTTAAAGCTACTGCCTGACGCTGATTTTTAGGCAAAATGCCCCATACTTTTTCTTGTTTACGAGGCAATAACTTTGTGAATACCTCAGTATCTGTTACTTCTGAAATTCGCCCAATGTGTCCAGCTTCATCGTACCAATACATGTTTGGCTGAACTTCATCATTAAATAGACTTATTGGGAAAGTATAAACTTCTCCTGAAACCTTGAAGTCTTTGTCTGATTTAATTCGATCAAAAAGATCTCCTTTAAAGGCTTGTACCCCTGTGTATAAAAGATCAATATCTGATATTTGATTATCTACGGCAACGTCTTCTGCCATGACCCCTACGGTTCGAGCTTTCAAGCGCATATTAATGTCACGGCTAACAATTATTACGTCTTTATCTAAGTCCTTCTGAAGATACAGTGCATAGTTAATTATTCTATTGTCAGCGTCACTTCCAATACCGTGCTTTAACTCTTTAGCCATATCGAGCTGGGTATCAATTCCAATAAACAGTCTTCCTCGTTTAGCTGTTTCAGTAGAAGGCAGTGGAATACCAGCTTCCATCTCTTCTGCACTGTGCCCATTTATTATATCTTCAAGCATACGAATACATACACGAGCATCAGCACTAACCGATTTGTTAGTTCTTTCTTTTAAGTTATCTAATTCTTCTAGAACTGTTAGACAGATGTATACGTCTTCACTGTACGCAAGAAGTGACTTTGGATCATGAACTAGTGCCGATGTATCCAATACTCTTGGGTTTTTGTTTTCACTTGGATTATTCATTTTAGTTCTCCTTTGAGAACGATTTTAATTAATTAGCATTTTAGATTTACCTTAGCTTTATTATTTTTGTTTGTGCCTCTTGCAGGTTAAATCCGTTATTTATATTTATTGATGAATGGTTCTATTCTTTAAGTCACACTTAATGACATGTTAGAGAGATTAGATCTTAGCCTGTTATAAATACTCAATTTATTCAGTAAGAATAAGGTCTGTAGATAGGTCTGCACAAATATTGAAAAAAAGCTTGCAGTAATACCTGTTTTACCACACCCAGCAGGACCAGTAAGTATTACCAATTCAATTGAGGTGTCGAGCAGTGCATCAAGCGCCATTGCTTGGTAAATATTTTTTGGCTTTATTCCCCAAGCGCTTTGATGCATTAGTCGCTCTGCACCAATATCTCTAATAGTAATATGCTCGTCGTCATAGGATTTAACTCTTGCGGCAAACTGATCGCCATCATCAAGTAAATATTCATTACAAAACACATCCGGAATTAAATCCTTAGGAATGTGATGAACCGTTTCGCGACCATGTTGTTCGGTGTTGCACTGACCAACATGCTGCCAAAAATCACCGGCAATTTTTTTATAACCGCTGGTAAGTAAAGCTATATCGTCAATGAGCTGATCGGTACGGTAATCCTCAACATATTTAAGCCCTGCCCCTTTGGCTTTTAAGCGCATGTTGATATCTTTAGTAACCAGTATGACTTTTTTATCGCTGTGCTGATTTTGTAAGTGCACCGCACAATTAATAATACGATGGTCGTTTTCATTGCCCGGTAAGCCAGAAATAGAATCAGCAAATAAATGGTCGTTTACAATCAGCAAGCTTCCCGTTAACCCGCCTTGTTTATTACTTGGTAGTGCAACACCTTGTAGCATTTGCTCGGGAGAGGCCTGACTGAGCACTCCATCGAGCCCTCGAATAGCCACTCGGGCATCGCGGCTCACATCGTGTTTTCTATCTTTAATATGATCAAGCTCTTCCAATACCGTCATTGGAATAACCACTTGGTGCTCTTGAAATGACAAATACGCGAGGGGTTCATGAAGCAAGACATTGGTATCTAGCACATACATTTTACTATCAAGGTTCGAAGCTTTTCCCATAGCACTTTCCTTACGTTTTATGATTTTTATGCTATACCCAATAAACTAATCAATGTGACTAATAAACTTGATTAATTACTTAGGTATAATTTGAGTTTAGTCTATTTGTCATAAAAGTCTGTTTTATGACAAATATCATTTAGTTTGAATTTCCTACAAAATCGGCGCACTAATAAGCGCTTATTGATGGGAATAATTCATACTTATAAAATTAATTAAAAGGCAGGCAAATAGCGCCTTGCAGTGGTGTTATCTAACAGGTAACATAGCCGCCTTTTTCTTCATAGACGAGACATACATGAATTTTTCCTTAGGTCAGCGTTGGATCAGTGATACAGAGTCAGATTTAGGATTGGGCACCGTAGTTGCCATTGATGGCCGCCAGGTCAGCATTTTATTTCCTGCCAGTGGTGAAAACCGTGTTTATTCTTCTGCAGAAGCTCCGGTAACCCGCGTAGCATTTAATCCTGGTGATGTGATCCGAAGCGTTGAGGAGTGGGAATTACAAGTTGAGTCAATTGAAGTACAAGGCGAATTACTGTGCTATCACGGTGAACGTATTGATAACGGTGAAAAAGTACAATTAAAAGAAACCTTTTTAGACCATTTTATTAAATTTAATAAACCACAAGACCGTTTATTTGCAGGCCAAGTAGACCGCTTTGACCGATACACTTTGCGCTACCAAACTTGGTTACACCAATTTGAACGCCAACAATCACCAATTAAAGGTTTAATTGGCCAACGTGCCAACCTTATTCCGCATCAGCTTTATATTGCCCAAGAAGTAGGTAAACGTTTTGCGCCGCGTGTATTACTGTCTGATGAAGTAGGTTTGGGTAAAACCATCGAAGCTGGCATGATTTTACATCAACAGATTATTACTGGTCGCGCCAGCCGTGTGCTTATTGTGGTACCTGAGAACTTACAGCACCAATGGTTAGTAGAAATGCTACGCCGTTTTAATTTACGTTTTTCTATTTTTGATGAAGAGCGTTGCGACGAAGCGTTTGCTGATTCACCTAACGTATTTGATACCGAGCAACTGGTGCTTACCAGCCTTGAGTTTTTAACTAAGAAAAAACGTTGGTTTGAACAAGCTACGTTGGCCGACTGGGACTTATTAGTCATTGATGAAGCCCATCATTTAAGCATTAACAACAATAAACCTAGTGCCGAATACCAACGTATGGCTGAGCTGAGCCAAGACATTCCGGGGTTAATTTTATTAACAGCAACGCCAGACCAACTGGGTCATCGTAGCCACTTTGCACGCTTACAACTGCTCGACCCAGATCGCTTTTACGACTACGACGTATTTAAAGAAGAAGAAGCAAACTACAAAGATGTAGCCGAAGCAGCTAACCAACTACTGCAAGAGCAAGCATTAGATGATAACGCTAAAGCGACCTTGATTGAGCTATTAAAAGAAACGGATATCACCGATATTCTTGAAACAGCACAGCAAGGTGACCTTGAAGCACGTAAAGAAATTTTAAATATGCTTTTAGACCGTCACGGTACTGGGCGCATTTTATTTAGAAATAGCCGCAGTGGTATTGATGGTTACCCAAGTCGTAAATTACACGCCTACCCTATGGCTTTACCTAAGCAGTACAAAACCGCAATGACCGTATTAGGTAATATGAGCGGCATTCAAAATGCTGAACTCAGTGCGCAACGTGCACTTTTCCCTGAAAAAATATTTCAAGAGTTTGAAGGTGAAAGCGCCAGCTGGGGTTTATTTGACCCCCGTGTCGATTGGCTAATCGAAACGCTAAAAACACTCAAACGTGAAAAAGTACTTCTTATTTGTGCTAAAGCCGAAACAGCAATCAGCCTTGAGCAAATATTACGTGAACGCGAAGCAATTAAAGCCTCTGTGTTCCATGAAGGTATGTCGATAATTGAACGTGACCGCGCCGCCGCATTCTTTGCCGATGAATACGATAATGCTCAAATATTACTGTGTTCAGAAATTGGTTCAGAAGGTCGTAACTTCCAATTCTCACACCACTTAGTGTTGTTTGATTTACCACTGAACCCTGATTTACTTGAGCAACGTATTGGTCGCTTAGACCGTATAGGACAAACACAAGATGTAAACATTCATGTGCCTTACTTTGAGAACACGGCACAGGAAGTATTATTGCGTTGGTACAATGAAGGCCTAGATGCATTTGAAAGCACTTCAACCACAGGGCAGTTATTGTATAAAGAGTTTAGCGAAGATTTACTTGAGTACATTGCAGCTCATAACTGTGACGAAGACGAGCTAGACCCATTACTTGAGCAAGTGGCACAAAAGAATGCAGTATTACGTAAGCAAATGGAAAGTGGTCGAGATCGCCTTCTAGAATTGCATTCATCAGGGCAAGGCGCTGCTGATTCACTTGTGGCTGACATTGAAAAACTCGATAATCAGTTTGAGCTACCAAGTTACATGATCAATGTGTTCGACACCTTTGGTGTAAGCCAAGAAGATAAAGGTGAAAACACCATAATTTTAAAGCCCACTGAGCATATGCTTAATGCCTCATTCCCAGCTTTAAAAGAAGATGGCATGACGGTGACCTTTGACCGTGATACCGCTCTTTCACAAGAAGATGTTCACTTTATTAGTTGGGATCATCCTATGGTGCAAGGCACTATGGACATGATTTGCGATGATGACTTTGGTAGTGCGTCAGTGGCGTTACTTAAAAACAAAAAGTTACCACCAGGAACATTCTTTGTTGAGCTAATCTTTGTTGCCGAAGCAATGGCACCAAAAGTACTGCAAGTGGGCCGTTTTTTACCGCCTACGCCTATTCGTATTTTACTCGATAAGAGCAGTAATAACTTAGGCGAAAACGTTGGCTTTGATGGCTTTAATCAACAGTTATCTGCGGTAGGCCGTCAAACAGCAAGTAAATTAGCCGGTGCATTACAAAGTGCGGTTCATCCGATGATCAACACAGCAAAAGACATGGCGCAACAAAAGCTGGATGTTATTCGTGCAGAGTCATTAGCTAAAATGCAAACATCATTAAGTGAAGAGCAGCAGCGTTTAGAGGCACTTAAACAAATAAACCCAAATATTCGCCAAGAAGAAATTACTTTTTACGACAAACAACGCAATGAGCTAACCGCACATATTGAAAAAGCGCAGTTAAAACTCGATGCCATTCGTTTAATTGTGGTTTCTCACTAAGGGATCTAGCTGTTAGCTATAAGCTGTCAGTCGTTAGTTAAAGATCAACTAGCGTGTGTATTGAAAAAAGCGCGATATTTATATCGCGCTTTTTACTTGAGCCTTTGCGCTCGCTCCACTAAAATAGTGCACTTCAAAATCGCTGAGGTCTGCCGTGTTAGTTAATTACAATCCCCCTATGAGCCCGTATTTAACTATACTGTTTCAAGACGATGATTTACTTATTGTAAATAAGCCTAGCGAGTTACTTACCGTACCAGGTAAAGACCCAAAACATGCTGATAGCTTAATTAATCGCGTCAACCGTGTTTTTCCTACGGCTAAAATTGTTCACCGTTTAGATATGGCTACCTCAGGGATACTTTGCTTGGCAATGAACAAAGCCGCTCATCGGCATTTAAGTATGCAATTTCAAGAGCGCGAAACGGCAAAACGTTACATTGCGCGAGTTTATGGGCAACTTGAAAGTGAAACCGGCTCAGTTGACTTACCGCTTATTTGTGATTGGCCGAACCGCCCTAAGCAAATGGTTGATCACGACAATGGCAAACCTTCACTCACGCATTTTAAAGTGCTTGAACGTGAAGCACAGGCAACCCGTGTAGAGCTTACTCCTATTACAGGGCGTTCCCACCAGCTGCGCGTGCATATGCTAAGCTTAGGCCACCCTATTTTAGGCGATCGTTTATATGCCCACAAAGACGCACTTTCTGCGGCACCTCGATTACAGCTGCATGCACAAATGCTGCAACTTAAGCATCCTGTCACAGAGCAAGTACTTACGTTTGAAACTGACCCCGAGTTTTAAATAAACACGCAAATAGCTAAACTTTTATAGCCTCGCGCCGATACCTAAATAATCTTTATTGTTTGAGTTTATTATGGTTGTTGCGCAATTTATAAAAATGTCACTGTATGCATTGTCAGCTGTTTGCATATTAATGCATTGGCAAGCATATGCAGTAGAACATATAGCCCCTACAGCCCACTCAACTATTATTGAAAATGATATTAAACGCTTGGCACCAGGGGATGAAATTAAAACCATTGAGCTTGGCGACACCCCATTTTTAACCTTACATCGTGAGTACATGAGCGCTGATTTTAGAGGTGTGGTGATTCTAATACCCGACTGGCAATCGAGCCCTACAAACAATTCTGGCATGAACTTTTTGCGCAAAGAGTTAAATAACCATGGCTATAGCACTTACGCTATGACGGTGCCCGATATTAATTGGAAAGCTGCTGAGCAGAGCAGCGAGGCAGATAATCAACCGGCTGCAGCAGATAACAGCACGCCAACTGAGCCGCCTCATCATGTTGATTATATTGAGCAGGTCAATGTTGACGTATTAGATAACTACAAAACAAATTTAATTGCTCGCTATGGGGCCCTCTATCAGCAAGCGATTGAAGCCTCGAATGATATCGTGGTTATTGCTCAAGGAACCAGTGCGGGAGTATTAATGGAGCACTATGCTGATTTTTCAGATTTACAGATCAATGCATTTATTAGTTTAAGTAGCTTTTTACCAAATTCACAGCGTAATGCGCGTTTGAGCCAAACCACCTCTTTAGTGACACCTGCGTTATTAGATATTTATTTTTCAGGCGATCATAACGATATTTTAATGAACCTTAAAAACCGTCAGCGTTGGGTTAACCGTAATGCAAAGTTTGATTACCGCCAGCGCCAGCTGTTTGGATTGCGCGACGCGCCGCAGCAACATGCACGCTTGAGCAAAGAAATAGACGGTTTTTTACGCCGCCTTTTTTAAATACTCGTAAGCAGCTTGAATATCTTGACTTTTTTTAACCGCGACTTCCATCATATGCTTAGGTAAACCTTGCGATACCAGTTTATCAGGATGGTGCTGAGCCATAAGCTTTCGGTACGCTACTTTAATATCACGTTGCGACGCGTCTTTATTTAATCCCAATAAGGCCAATGCCTGCGAGCGATTCATATCATTACTTGGCGGAACATGATGCCCTGAGCCTTCTCGGTAACTACTACTTTGACTTTGCTGCTGTCTAAAGCGCTGTTGTTGCTGCCTAAAATTAAACTCAGCTTGGTAACGTTTTAGCACAAACGCAAAGTGCGCTTTAGATACACCCAACTGCTTACTGACTTCTTGTAATAATTGCTTTTCTTGTGCGGCAAGTACCCCATCAGAAAACGCCATTTGTATTTGAATTTCTAAAAATAACTGCAGTAAATCGTAACGTTTAGCAAAGCGTTCTTTAAAGTCATAAACCGTGTCTTTGAGAGAAAAGTCGCTATCTTTACCTGATTGAAACGCTTGTTGAGCTTCACGGCGTTCTTCGCCTTTTAAGCCCATTTCATCCATAAATAGCGTCGCAGCTTTAATATGGGTTTCACTTATTCGTCCATTTGACTTGGCAATATGCCCCATTACTGCAAAGCAGCTAGAAAAAAACAGTGCTTGGCGTTCGTTAACATCATCGCCCTTAAAAAGGTTAGAGAAGCCGCCAGCCTGATCAAAGTCTTTCTTTAGGCTTTTATCAAACATATGACCTAGGTATAAGCCTAAAATGGCGCCAAATATTTTGCCAAACATAAAACCAAAACAGAAACCGAGAATTTTTCCCCACATTTTAAAACTTACCTCTAGTGTTTTATATTTAGCTTATGGCGCTAATTGTTGGTTAAGAGTCGATAAACGCTCTGGTGTGCCTATATCGTCCCATTGGCCAATATAGAGTTCAGTGGAGACTAAATGTTCATTTAATTTTTCACGCAGTAAAGGCCCTAACGGGCGGATACCTAGGGCCAGCCCTTCAAAGAAATCAGCCTGGTAACGGCCAATTCCAGAAAATGTATAGCGCTGTTCACTATTAGGTAAGTGGCTTAGGGTAAAATCACCCTCTGGGTTATGCGCAGGATTTTCAACCAATACAATGTGCGCTTCTTTTGGCTGTAAATGCAGCTGCATTAATGCACTAATATCGTAGTCGCTGTAAACATCACCATTAATAACAATAAATGACTCACCTAATAAAGGAAGTGCTTGAATAATACCGCCTGCAGTTTCAAGCCCGCCAGTCACCTCTTGGCTATAGGTTATGGTTACCCCCCATGCACTGCCATCTGCAAAATAGGCTTTTATTTTATCTCCTTGCCACGCAAGGTTAATCACAATTTGGCTAATGCCAGCCGCTTTTAAGCGCATAATATGATGTTCAATAAGTGGCTTACCTGCCACACATAACATAGGTTTTGGCAGCTGTGCGGTGAGCGGCATCATACGTTTACCGCGTCCAGCAGCTAAAATCATCGCCTTCATAATTGTTCCTCTTTTAACCGCTGCTGTACTTTTAGTATCACGTAATTTTTTATCCAATCTGATAAGCCGCAAAGCTCCGGATATTGTGCCGCTACCTCTATTACGTATTCAAGCGTAGGAAGTATATTCGCTAAGTAACCTTTTTTGCCATCACGTAGGTACAAGCGACAAAAAATACCCGCCGCTTTTAAATGGCGCTGCAAGCCGGTTAAATCAAACCAATACTTAAATTGTGCAAATGACTCATTAGTTATTAAGCCTTGGCGCTTAAATTCGTCATAGCCAAACTCAAGTAAGTGAGTAAGCTCGTCATTAGGCAACTTAAAGTAACAATCTCTTAAAAGCGAGACCAAGTCATAACATAATGGGCCTTGTACCGCGTCTTGATAATCAATAATTGCCCATTGCTGCTCGCAACGCATAATATTACGACTATGGTAATCACGGTGCATAGTCACTATAGGTTGTTCAAGCAGTGTATTGATTAACAGCGTAGTGCTTGTTTGCCAAATATTTTGTTGCTCAGTGCTGAGCTCTGCACTAATAAAATCATTAACTAACCAATTTTTAAAAATATCCAACTCAAGTGCAATAAAATCACTGTCGTACGGGTTCATTGCCGGTGCTTTTGGCGTTTTAGACCACTTGGCACTTAAACTGATCAGCTGCTGGTAATACTCACTGCGATTGGCATCATCAAGCAAGTCAGCTAAATGGGTGCTGCCCAAATCACTTAAAATAAAAAAACCTTGTTGCTCGTCACTATAAATAATGGATGGTAATAAAAAACCCTGCTCAGAAAACACCTTATTTAATGCAATATAAGGGACGTTGTTAACTTTTTTTGGATCGGAGTCCATCACAATAAAGCTTTTATTTTCAGCATTTAATCTGTAGTAACGGCGAAAACTGGCATCTGCGGTTATTGCATTAAGCGCGCAGGATTGCTCACTAAAGTGAGTATTAATAAACTGTTGTAAACTCTCAAAGCGTGTCATTTTATAAGCTATCTATTTTTCACTAATTACTTTGCCATTGTTTTCCTTTATTATGTATAGCTTGTAACTAATCACAGAGCATAAAGGTCGATAAATGAGCAAAACCTGGGGCATTTTGATGCTAAGCGTACTGAGCGCACCATCGCTTGCCGAAACTGAACTGACACACAATTTTTGTGGCACTTCAATGCAAACCAGAGCTTGGCAACCGCTAGCTGGCCTTGAGCTTGGAACGGTTGATATCAGCGCTGATGACGTTGAGCTTTTAGGCACACAAAGCGCTGAATTTACTGGCAATGTTGATATTAACACCGTTAACATGAGTTTGTCCGCACAATCAGCACTGATTGATAAACAACGCGGCCTACTCAATGCTACCGGCCCAATTACCTACCGCGATTATGTAAGCCACGTACAAAGTGCGGGCTTAAACGCTGATTTAAACAACTCATCATTTAGCTTATTAGGCGCACAATACAGCCTAACACAACAGCAAGGCAAAGGCGGTGCGGAAAAACTCACCATTGATGAGTCTGGCTTAATGCTGATGAATGCAAGCTTTACTGCTTGTCCTGGAAATACGCCAGTGTGGGCTATTGAAGCTGATGAGATTAATTTATCTCGTGAAGAGGGCTGGGGCGAGACCTACAATGCGGTGCTACGTATTTTAGACACGCCAGTACTCTATTTACCTTATTTTACTTTCCCACTTGATGAGCGCCGTAAATCAGGTTTATTAACGCCCAGCTTTTCAAGTTCAGATCGCTATGGGTTAGAAACAATTACGCCTTACTATTGGAACATTGCTCCAAACTATGATGCAACCATTACCCCGCGTTATATGTCACGCAAGGGGCTACAGTTACAAACTGAATTTAGATATTTAACCCCAGAGCACCAAGGCCTAGTGGCTGTAGAATACCTAAATAAAGATGATTCAGAGCCAGAGCTAGACGAGCGTTTCTTGTTTCATTGGCAACAAAAAAGCTATATAGGCGAAGACTGGCGAGCCAGTATTGATATTACCAATGTCAGTGATGATAACTACCTGACTGATTTAAACTCAACCTATGCAAGTAAAACCGATACTCAGCTTTATCGTACCGGCTCACTGACTCATATGGGCGAGATGTGGCGTACCGATATAAAAATACAAAACTTTGAAGTACTCGGTGACCACCTAGAATCATATACAGCCTTACCTCAAGTTAGCTTTACACAAACTACGCCGTGGAAAATTGATTACTTCGATTTTAGTGTTTCAGGCGAGCTAAGCCACTTTACTAATAGCTCAGCGGTGATTGACCAAGCAACTCGCGTTCATATAGAACCTAAAGCACGCTTTGATTACAAAGAATATGCCTGGTCGTTTTTATCTGAAGTAAGCTTGCTACAAACTAACTATAAACAAGACGGCGACTTACAAGGCACTCAATATAGCGAGACTGTCTCGCGTACATTGCCAAAAGTGCGCTTATATTCTCAGCTTAACTTTGAGCGTGATACCTCAATTTTTATCGACGATGGTATTCAAACCTTAGAACCACAAATTCAGTATTTATATACACCTAATAAAGATCAGTCTGATATTGGCTTGTACGATACCACTAAATTACAAGACGACTTTTTTGGCTTATTTAGAGATGCGCGTTTTTCAAGTGTTGACCGAATTGCCGCTGCGAATCAGTTTACGCTTGGGGCAACCACCCGTTTATTTGATAATAAAAATGAAGAAGTATTTAACTTCAGCGCAGGCCAAATATTTTATTTAAGTGACTCAGCCAAGCCCACAGAGCAAGGGCTTAACAGCGACAGTAACTACAATGCCTTGTTTGCAGCGCAAACCATGTTACATTGGCACCGCCGCTGGTATTTATCCGGTGGTATTCAGTACGACACGGATGGCAAGCAAATTATCCAGTCAAATTTAACCTTAGACTATAAAGGTGACGATAATCAGCTGGTTCAATTGAACCATCGCTATGCAAATGATGTCTCAGGAAATACAATCGAACAAGCGGGCTTATTTACAAGCATCCCTATTAGTGACGAATGGCAATTTATTGCAAGTTACCATCGCGATCTTGATAATAACCGCAGTATTGAAGTATTTAGTGGATTACAGTATGAATCGTGCTGTTGGGCGTTCCAAATTACTGGCCATCGTCAAATTGAAACTGATTTAAATCAGTCAATTGGGCAACCCCAAGCCACTTTTGATTCGAGCATTCGTTTGAATTTTGTATTAAAAGGGCTTGGTAGTAAAAGCCGTTATGATGCTCAAAAATTATTACAACAAGGTATTTTTGGTTATCGTAGGCCGTATTTTCTTAATGACTAAACTGCATTTTGTATAGTAAAAATTTACAAATAACTATATCAATCTAGCCGCATTTAGCATTACAACAGTACTATTAGTAAGAGTAGTAAAAAGAATATGAATTTAAAAAAATTATTAACATCAGCAGTTTTAACGTTTAGCTTATGCCAAAGTGCATTCGCCGCTCCGGTCGAAATAGACAAAGTAATTGGTATTGTAAACCAAGGCGTTATTTTAAAAAGTGAAGTTGACACCATTGTTGATCGTGTTAAAAAACAAGCAGAAGAACAAGACCAACAGCTGCCAAAAGACGAAACACTTCGTGTACAAGCAATTGAGCGCTTAGTTAATCAAACACTAATGATGCAAATGGCTGAGCGTATGGGCTTAGAGATATCAGATAGTCAGCTTGACCAAACACTCGCTAACATGGCCAAAGAGCAAGGCGGTACAATTGCTGATTTGCGTCGTACTATTGAAGCGTCGGGTGAAAGCTTTCAAGCTTACCGCGAAGAAATACGTAAAGAAATAACCACCCAACAAGTCACGCGTGCAAACGTAGACCGCCGTATATATGTAAGCGACCAAGAAATTGATAACTTGCTAAAAATTATGGATAGCCAAGGCCAAAACGCCGAAGAATACGATATTGGTCATATTCTTATCGATATTCCAAGCGGTGCAAGTGCAGACGACGTAAGCTCTGCAAAAACACGTGCAGACAAAGTAATTGAACTACTACAAGACGGCCAAGAGTTTAAGCGTATTGCTATTTCTTCATCAAGTGGTTCAAAAGCCCTTGAGGGTGGTCAGTTAGGTTGGATGGGCATTAACGAAATGCCATCACTATTCGCAGAAGCTGTAAAAGGTGAAAAGAAAGATGCGATTATTGGTCCACTTCGCTCTGGTGCGGGTTTCCACATCATTAAAGTACAAGACGTGCGTGGCCGCCAAGTAGTAGAAACCACTGAAATTAAATCTCGCCACATCCTTATTAAGCCTTCAATTATTTTAAGCGAAGAAAAAGCCCGCACTATGTTAGCTGGCTTTGTTAAAGATTTACGCGCCGGTAATGCTGACTTTGCAGAACTAGCTAAAGAACACTCGCAAGATCCAGGCTCAGCACTTAAAGGCGGACAATACGATTGGACTGATCCAACTACCTACGTGCCTGCGTTTAGAGATACATTACTATCTCTTGATCAAAACGAAATCAGTGAACCATTTAGAAGCCAGTTTGGCTGGCACATTGTGCAATTACTAGACAAACGTGTTGCAGACAAAACTGAGCAAGCTAAACGTAATCGTGCACATGGCATGTTGTTTAATCGTAAATTTAAAGAAGAAAGCTTTAACTGGCAGCAAGAAATGCGCGAACAAGCCCATGTTGAAATTTTCCCAATAGACGAATAATTATGACCTTAAGAATTGCGGTAACCCCTGGCGAGCCTGCAGGCATTGGCCCTGACTTGCTATTAAAATTGGCACAGCACAGCTGGGATGCACAACTAGTAGCGATTGCAGATGCTTCGCTACTAAAGCAGCGCGCTAAACATTTAGGTTTAAACATTAAATTAATTGAATTTGATGAAAGCGCTGAAGCCATGCCTACTGCTGCTGGCAGCTTATACATAAAACAGATTGAGTTAGCAGAACCGGTTGAACTGGGTGTACTAAATGACGCAAACGGACAATACGTACTAGATACACTGCGTATTGCTAGCGAAAAGAATATGGACGGCACTTTTGATGCTGTTGTTACCGGCCCTGTTCATAAAGGTATTATTAACCAAGCCGGTATTTCTTTTAGTGGCCACACTGAGTACTTTGCTCAACAGTCGGGCACCGCTGATGTTGTTATGTTATTGGCTACCGAAGGGCTGCGAGTTGCATTAGTAACAACGCATATCCCGCTTGCTTATGTTGCTCGTGCTATTACCCAAGAGCGACTGGTTAAAGTGGCTAATATTCTTAATCATGACTTAAAAACCAAGTTTGGTATTGAGCAACCGCGTATTTTAGTCTGTGGCTTAAACCCGCACGCTGGTGAAGATGGCCATTTAGGCCGCGAAGAAATCGACACGATAACGCCTACACTTGACATACTAAGAGCTGAAGGGATGAACTTAATCGGTCCTTTACCAGCAGATACATTATTTCAAGATAAATACCTAAATGAAGCCGATGCAGTACTGGCTATGTATCACGATCAGGGATTACCTGTGCTAAAATACAAAGGATTTGGTAAGTCAGTGAATATAACTCTTGGCCTTCCATTTATCCGCACTTCAGTCGACCACGGTACTGCGCTTGATTTAGCCGGTACAGGCGATGCTGATGTTGGCAGTTTTGAATTAGCGATCCGCGAAGCAATTAAGCTCGCCCATGAAAAAGCACAGAATCAATGACCGATAAAGTACATTTAGGACACCGCGCCCGTAAACGTTTTGGCCAAAACTTTTTATTCGATGAATCAATCATTGATAAAATCGTCACCGCTATTGACCCCAAGCCACAGGATAATTTAGTAGAAATTGGCCCAGGCCTTGGCGCTATTACTGAGCCTGTAGCAGATTTGAGTGGCCATTTAACGGTTGTTGAGCTAGATAAAGATTTAGCCCAACGTTTAATTGAGCACCCTTTTTTAGGGCCTAAATTAACCGTAAACCAAGGCGATGCAATGAAGTTTGATTTTGCAAGCCTAGTTAAAGATGACAAAAAGCTAAAAGTGTTTGGTAACCTACCGTATAACATTTCTACTCCTTTGTTGTTTCATCTTTTTGAATTTGCCGATCATATTGAGCACATGCACTTTATGCTGCAAAAAGAAGTAGTAAAACGCATGGTTGCAGGCCCAGGTAGCAAAACCTTTGGCCGCTTGAGTGTAATGACTCAATACTACTGTAATGCTATGCCTGTAGTAGAAGTACCACCAGAGTGCTTTAAACCTGCACCTAAAGTAGACTCTGCGGTTATTCGCTTAATCCCTAAAAAGGCAGAACAGCGCACAGCTAAGAGCGTTAAAATATTAAATACAGTCTGTTTAGAAGCGTTTAATCAACGTCGTAAAACACTGCGCAATAGCCTAGGCAACCTTTTAACCGCTGAAGAGTTAACCAGCATTGGCATTGATATTACTTTGCGTGCTGAGAGCCTGTCGTTACAACAATTTATTGATATAGCTAACTGGATTTATGACAACAAGCAGTAATATGGGATCACCTGTAAAGGTATCTGTAGAAACATTTTATGTAGAAGAGCAATCGCAACCTGAACTCGATAAATTTGTGTTTGCTTACTCCGTTACTATAAAAAACCATAGTTTATGCAGTGCAAAACTACTCAGTCGCTATTGGCTAATTACCGATGCCAATGGCAAAGAAGTAGAAGTGCAAGGTGAAGGTGTGGTGGGTGAAACCCCAGATATAGCCCCTGGTGAAAGTTACAAATACACCAGTGGTGCAATATTAGATACTCCCGTAGGCACCATGCAAGGGCATTACACTTTACGAAACGAGTTTGGTGCTGAGTTTGAAGCACCAATAAATGTGTTCCGTTTAGCTTGCCCTAATATCTTACACTGATTAAAACAGCGACTAATGGCTGACTACGCAATAGGTGATTTACAAGGCTGCTTTAACGAATTTAGTTTATTGTTAAAGCAAGTCGACTTTAACCCTAGCAAAGACCACCTCTACCTAGTAGGTGATATTGTTGCTCGCGGCCCAGACTCCAAAGCGTGCCTTGATTATATTTATCAACATCAAGACAGCGTTAGCGTCACATTAGGCAATCATGACTTACACATGATTGCCTGTTATTTAAACAATGTTGCACCCAACCCTAAAGACAAACTAACGACATTGTTCAACAGCAGTAAACTCCCCGACTACATCGCGTTTTTACAAACTCAGCCTCTAGCTCTTTATTTAGAGCAGTATGATTGTTTTATCTCTCACGCAGGACTTAATCCTGATTGGTCATGCGAGCAAGCCATTCAGCATGCCCAATTTGCGCAGCAATGCTATGGTGCTGACAACGCTCAATACTTCTTAAAAAACATGTATCAGCCTCACCCACTTTCATGGAGTGAGCAGCTCGATGACGCTGCAAAGTTTCGCTATATCGTTAATTATTTCACCCGCATGCGCTTTATTGCGCCTGATAATTTGCTTAATTTTAATGCAAAAGAAGCAACAGCCAATAGCCACTCATTAATTCCTTGGTTTTCTCACCCTAAAATAGTTAACGCTCAACATGACCTTATTTTTGGTCATTGGGCAGCACTTGAAGGCAAAACGCCCTACAAACACCTGTACGCTCTAGACACAGGTTGCGTCTGGGGCGGCTCAATGACCTTAATAGATTTACAAAGCAAACAAAAATTTTCAGAAAAATCACAACTTTTGTCTAAATAAACTGAAAAAAGTTAATACATCTGTTAAGTTTAAGAGTGCATGTTAAATTACATAATTACAAGCCATTCACAACTAAGTGTAAAAAATAGCAACACTCCCTGAATCTAATTAAGGATGAGGAGAATTGCCTTGTATTATTTTATATTCATAGTCGAATAGTTGAATTATGTATGCTTAGTGTGTGATGTAGTTTTGCGGTAAATTTAGCAACTAACTATTAACAGTAAAAATTAATTATTTTTAATTACTTAACTTATTGTTGAAAGCGCCGATAAGTTTTAATAGACGTATTTTTGAATGGAAAACCATATGAATCTAACAGTGAGTCAACGTATTTGGGGTGGTTTTATATTTATCACTTTATTACTTTTAATTATTGGCGGTAACTCTTTAATAAAAATAGCAAATATAGATCGTTCAACTCAAAAAGTTAATCAGCTATCGCTTCCTGCATTAAACAAGAGCGCTCAGTTACAAGCTGAATTTATTTTGATGAGTAAAGCCGCTCAAGCTAGTTTCCATATAACATCGGCTCAAAAACTCGCCACGTTAAAAGCGCAAATAGAAGAGCAAAAACAAATATTTAATAAGTTACATCGCGAGCTACAACAGGTAGTAAAAGATGACCCACAATTAAATAAGAGCAGCCTTGACGTTGAAAAAACCTACTTAAGTTTTTTAAACATTATAGAGAGTCTGCTGAAAGACAAAAACACTCAGTTAGTGCTTAATAAAAAGCTCAAAGCTCAATTAGAAACTGTTGAACTCGCGGCTGAAGACGCTAACTCTATGGTTCTTGATATTATTGATATTGATGGCTTAGAAGATAACCACCCGCGTGCTTATCAAGCAGCTAATAACCTTGAAAATAACTTTATGTCTGTGGTTACCAGTAGCACCGATATGTTAACTGTTAAAACGCTTAACACGCTCGATATTATTAAAAATGAACAAGTGTATTATTTTGAAGAAGTCGTTCGTACTGTTGCATTAATACAACCCGCGATAGAGCAAAGCCATAGCGGCTTGTTTAACGACCTAAAAGGCTACGTAGATACGCTTGAAAGCAATATCTTAGGTAACGATAGCCTTTCAGCGAATAAAAAACGCCTTATTGATGCAATCAGCACAACTGAACGTGAATTAGAAGAATCGGAAAAAGCCACTAAAACAGCACTTAGCCAAATAGACGAATTAGTATTACAAGCCAGCGGCGTTGCATTTACTTTGCAAGAAGGCGTACGCAGCGATGTAAACTCAGCTAATTTATGGACTTGGATAGGCATGATCATTGCGACTATTATCGCTGTGCTTGTAGCCATCATTACTGTTAACCGTATTACTAAGCCATTAGCAGAAGTTAACCGCATTTTAGATATTGTTGCCAGTGGTGATATGACTCAACGCTTAGATGACAGCGCAAAAGATGAGTTTGGTGAATTGTCGAAAAGCTGTAATACCTTAATTGATAGCTTACGTAGCTTAATTACCGGTATTATTTCACGTTCAACACAACTTGCAGCCGCTTCTGAGCAAACTTCAACAATTACCGGTGAATCAAGCAAAGCGATTAGTAATCAACAAGCGCAAGTAGAGCAAGCTGCAACCGCAACCACTGAAATGAGCAGTACTTCACAAACTGTAAGTAACAGTGCCCAACAAGCACTGAGTGAAATTAAAAATGCCGATAAAGAAGCTGAACGTGTTAAAGGCATTTCAAATCAAAACAAAGCAACCATTGAACAACTCGCTTACGAAGTCGATGAAGCATCAAGTGTTATTAATAAACTACACAAAGATAGCGCATCAATTGGTAGTATTTTAGACGTTATTCGTGGCATTGCAGAACAAACTAACTTACTTGCACTTAATGCGGCGATTGAGGCAGCACGTGCCGGTGAGTACGGTCGAGGGTTTGCTGTGGTAGCTGATGAAGTAAGATCGCTTGCAAGTAAAACTCAAGAGTCGACTCAAGAGATTCAATCTATGATTGAATCATTGCAATCAGGCGCTGAAGAAGCAGTTAAGGCAATGGAAAAAGGTAAAGAACGCGCGGTTTCGTGTGTTGAGCAAAGTGATTTAGCTAATAGTGCTCTTGATTCGATTACACTTGCGGTATCACAAGCGCACAATGTCAGTGAAGAGATATCAACAGCAGCACAAGAACAACAACAAGTATCACAAGAGATCAGTGAGCGCTTAGAGTCAATTGTTGCTATTGCCGAGCAAACAGCAGAAGGCGCAGTACAAACTAATATTTCAAGTTCAGAAGTGGCTAAATTAGCTGAAGAACTAAGAATATCAGTAGAGAACTTTAAAGTATAAATATCGCACTGTAAGTAGCCCTAGGGCTACTTACAGCTCACACCCTAGTGAAGTCATAGTAAAACACCCACTTCCTCATTAGGTGTGCTTACATGCCCCACAATCTCACTCTAAATACACAACACTCAACTGCTTAGTCCGTAAAGTCATTTAATGCCCATACTCTTTATGTTCTCTTTGGTTATACCAATTCGCTTAATTAAGTGGTCTATTTTGAGGATGAAAAAACGTGTTGATAGCAAGGCAAAAAAATTGCTATTTAGTTGTTCTAAATGAGAATTTTTTAACGCAGATAGCGACACGTTTAGTCCTGTAAAATGATTAAGTATTATTGCGAATTGGTATTAGATGGACATTATTACGGTAGGTATATTTTCGGTGGCTAATAGAGTGGATTTTAAAAACAAAAAACCCAGCATAAGCTGGGTTTTTACATTTCTGAAAGAAAACTAAATTACTTGATTTTAGCTTCTTTGAAAATCACATGTTTACGAGCCTTAGGATCGAACTTTTTGATTTCCATTTTTTCAGGCATGTTACGCTTGTTCTTGTCGGTAGTGTAGAAAAAACCAGTACCAGCAGTTGAAACTAAACGGATCTTATCGCGCATAATTCAGTTCCTTAAACTTTTTCGCCACGAGCACGGATTTCTGTAAGAACCGTGTCAATGCCTTTTTTATCGATAATACGCATACCTTTAGTAGTAGTGCGTAATGTTACAAAACGTTTTTCACTTTCAACCCAAAAACGGTGTGTTTGTAGGTTAGGTAGGAAACGACGTTTAGTCGCGTTTCTCGCGTGTGAACGGTGGTTACCAACCGCTGGACGCTTACCTGTAACTTGACATACTTTAGACATGTCTATATATCTCCAATAACTTCGCTCGAGCTTAATTTTTCCCTAAGGCCATGTATTTGTGCCCTAGAGATAAATCGAAGGGCGCTCTTTATACAGCTTTTACAGGCAAAGATCAAATACTGATCTTATCCAACCAGCTCATGTGTAAATTTTATAGCGGCTAATTATAAAGATCGAATGCCCTTAGGGAAAGTAAAAACTGCATTTAAATTAAACTAATTTGCCAAAACACACTAAACCGCTCATTTTTAGCACATATCTGCGAGCGATAAACTTAAATAAGTCCCCGTTCAGCAAACGAAACACAATTTTCACCACCAATAATAATATGATCCAACACATTTATGTCGACTAATTGCAGTGCTTGGCATAATTTATTGGTAATTAGCTTATCGGCCTGACTCGGTTCTGCAATACCACTTGGGTGATTATGTGAAAAAATAACCGCTGCCGCATTATTTTTTAACGCTGCTTTGACTACTTCACGCGGATACACGCTGGCTGCGTTAATCGTACCATAAAATAAGATTTCATCTTTCAATAAACGATTTTGGCTATCAAGATACAACACCATAAACACCTCCTGCTGCAACCCTCGCATTTGCAGGGTTAAATAGTCGTATACAGCTTGAGGGGAATTAAAAACGGCATCGCGAACAAAGCCTTCTTGCATATAACGCTGACTCAGCTCAAGTACCGCTTGTAGCTGTACATATTTAGCTGTTCCTAGCCCTTTTTGCGCACAAAATTCATCTATACTGGCATTAAACAAATTATGCAGGGTTTTATTTTCATTAAGCAGGTGCTGTGCCAGCTCTATCGCATTCATACCGGGTAAACCAGTACGTAAAAATATAGCCAATAGTTCAGCATCAGAGAGTGCCTTTGCGCCTTTTTCTAGCAGCTTTTCTCGCGGTCTGAGTGAATTAGGCAGAGAGGTTAATTGCATCGTTCATCCTTGAAAGCGGTCAGTATCATATAACTGTAATGCAAAATTAAAAATTAGCGCGATAAAACGCATTTTATCTTAGCTGTCACGCTCAAGATTTGTTATTTTAGCCAGCATATTTTATAAAATTGATGAACAACCATGATTAATTTAACAAATAAAAAAATAGTGCTGGGAATTAGCGGTGGAATTGCAGCCTATAAATGTGCCGAACTCGTAAGACGTTTAAAAGACCATGGTTGTGACGTTAAAGTTGTAATGACTGAATCAGCAAAGCATTTTATTACCCCGCTAACGATGCAAGCCGTCAGTGGTGAAATGGTGTCTGACTCATTACTCGACCCATCAGCAGAAGCTGCAATGGGACATATTGAATTTGCCAAATGGGCTGATTTAATTTTAGTTGCCCCTGCCACCAGCAATATTATTGCAAAAATGGCCGCAGGCATTGCTGATGACCTACTCACTACGTTATTGCTCGCAACTCCGGCAAAAGTAGCCATAGCGCCGGCAATGAATCAGCAAATGTACGCACATCTTGCAACGCAAGCTAATTTAGCCACTTTAAAGGCGCGTGGCGTTGCTGTTTGGGGACCTGGTAAGGGTGAGCAAGCCTGTGGTGATGTAGGTGCAGGACGAATGTTTGAACCGCATGAGTTAGTGAGTTTATGCACTGAACCTGCGCAACCACAACTCTTAGCGGGTAAAACCATTACTATTACTGCAGGCCCAACCCGAGAGCCTCTCGATCCAGTGCGTTTTATATCAAACCACAGCTCAGGAAAAATGGGCTATGCACTAGCACAAGCTGCTTTATCATTTGGCGCGCAAGTTAACTTAATTTCAGGCCCAGTAACTATTGCGGCACCGCAAGGGGTTAATTTAATTAATATAGAAAGTGCTGAGCAACTATTGCAAGAGTCACTCAATTACGCCCCTCAATCAGACGCCTTTATTGGCTGCGCTGCTGTAGCCGATTACCGTGCAGCAAATATCGCCACACAAAAGATGAAAAAACAAGGTGATGAACTCACTCTTAGCTTAGTTAAGAACCCAGACGTTATAGCAGCGGTGGCAAACCTTACACAAAGCCGCCCTTACACTGTCGGCTTTGCAGCAGAAACGCAAAATGTTGCTAATTACGCTAAAGGGAAACTAGCCAATAAAAACCTCGATATGATTTGTGCTAACGACGTATCGCAAAGTGATTTGGGCTTTAATTCAGAGCGTAACGCACTCACTCTTTACTGGCAAAATGAACAACTCGATTTACCTGAGACCAGCAAAACAGAAATAGCCATCAAAGTGATCGAACAGCTTGCCAAACGATTATAAAAAGGCTGGAAACAAACTGAATAAAACATTAACATGATGACGCCTTGTGACCTTTTAGTGTAATTTTATCTCGCTAATATAGTTTAATGCTTGCGCAGTACCAGAGCTTCACCGTAACACGTGAAAATACCGTCTCACTGGTTACTGCCTGTAGCAGCACTAGGCCGGTAGCTGTGTTATCGCACATTGATGTAGAAAAAATAACTATTAAAAAAGGAATGTTCATGCCTGCGACAAAAAAAAGTAATCGCAAAGAGCAAATACTGCAAGCACTCGCACAAATGTTAGAAACCAGCCCTGGCCAGCGTATTACAACAGCCAAACTTGCCGCAGAAGTTGGCGTATCTGAAGCCGCTCTTTATCGCCACTTTCCTAGCAAAGCGCGGATGTTTGAAGGATTAATAGAATTTATTGAAGATACCCTGCTATCACGTATTAATCTTATTTTAGATAACGAAAAAGAAAGCAAAGCACGCGTATACAATACCCTATTACTGTTGCTAACGTTTGCTGAGAAAAACCCTGGCATTACTCGTATATTAACAGGCGACGCTCTACAAGGAGAACAAGAGCGACTTCGTGAGCGTGTACAGGGCTTATTTGAAAAACTAGAAACCCAATTTAAACAAATTCTTAGAGAGCGTAAGCTACGTGAAGGTAAAAACTTCCAAAGCGATGAGTTAACCCTAGCTAACTTTTTGCTTGCCTACGTTGAAGGTAAAATGAATCAGTTTGTGCGCAGTAATTTTAGTGCTCGCCCAAGTGAGCAATTTGAAAAACAATGGCCAGAATTACAAAAAATTTGGTTATAAGGTTTTAGGTAATCTTGCCAGCAAGATTATTAAATTAAACTCTTTAACCTTCTCCTATCATCAATTCCACATAAACTCTGTGTTCTTTTTTATAAATTAATTTGAACACAGAGCAAAAAGTAAAAAATTGAAAACCACAATTAAACGTCCGCTTCCCTAACTTTTTACGGATACATAGCACCTCGCATCCCGTAGCCCGAAAGTTTTACCTTTTACCTTTTACCTTTTACCTTTTACCTTTTACCATTCATTTTTAACCTCTCATCTCTGCCCTGCTACCACTTATCGTATCTACTCGAATTGTTATTAAAACTCGTTACAATAAAATAATGTTAAAAAACGAGAATCTATAATGAAAACACAACTCACTCTTATAGGCAGCGCACTTATTGCAAGCTTAACGAGCGCCAGTGCCTTAGCAAATAAGCCACTAGAATTTAAAGATGTATTTGATTTTAAATCTGCAAAAGGTACGCAGCTCTCTGAAAATGGTCAAATTCTCTCTTTTAGTGCAACCCCTTATCGCGGCAATGCCACAGGGCAAGTCTACTCGCTAAATAACAACAAGCTTATTGCTGAAGTAGAGCGAGGCACTCGCCCTACAATTAACAAAATGGCGAACTGGGTTGCATTCACTCAAGTGCCTACCCTACTTGAAAAAGAAACCACAAAGAAAAAAAGTGACTTAAAAAACAATTTAGTATTAGTGAATACCCAAACTGGTGAGCAACAACGTTTTAATGACGTAAAAGACTACGTACTTGCTAATAACGGCCAATGGCTTGCCTATCGCAAAAATGAAAGCACCGACGCGGATGATAAAACCTCCGACAACAATAGCGCTATCACTGCTGACAAAAAAGATAAAAGCTACCCGCTGGTTATCATCAACTTAAATGATAAGCGCACCCATACTCTTGAAAGTGCCTTCACCTATGATATTAGCGCCACCAGCGATCAGCTATTAGTGAGCCAAAGCTATGTGGATGGTAACAATAATCAAATTACTTTGTTTTCACTCGATGACTTCACCAGCACGGCATTAATTGATGAGCCGGGTGTGGTTGCCAGCAAAATAGCTTGGCATCCAATCAATAAGAGTGTTGCATTTACCTTAGGTAACTATGTGAACGATGATAAGCGCCGCCGCCAGTACGAATTAACGCTTTGGCAAAACGAGACGCTTACCACTGTGCATTCACCTAACCCAGAATGGTTAATGGGTAAAACCGCGACATTAACGTGGGCCGAAGATGGTACACGCTTGTACTTTGAAAACCGCCCAAAACTTGCTGAAAAAGTTAAACAAAAGGAATATACCGATGAGTCGTCACTGTATGACTTTGAGGTTATTCGCGACCAAAAAGGGTTAAATGTATGGCACAACAACGATGCGCAAATTAAACCTCGCGAAGAGCAGCAATGGAATGAAAATAATAAAAATCGACATTACACGGCGGTATACCATGTAAACTCGCAACAAGTTGTGCAGTTAAGCACACCAAATATGCCTGAGGTCGCACTTAATACTGAACGCGCGGATTCATTATTAGGTTACTCAAATTTAGCTCATCTTGAAAAAGTAATGTATGGCGGTTTTTTTGCTGACTACTTTGCTGTTGATATAAAAACGGGTAAACAAACCCCTATTATTAACGACTACCCATTTAGACCAAGCCTTGCGCCTAATGGTCAGTTTGCTGCTTACTTTGATAATAACCAAGTACAGCTTAAAAACTTAGGCAATAACAAAGTGAGTGTACTCAGCAAAGCAGTTAACGCCACCTTTGCCGATGACAAACACGATTACCCATCTAAGCAGCCTGGCTATGGCTTTGCTGGCTGGCTTAACGATAGCAGCGAAATACTGGTTTATAGCAAATACGATATTTGGTCGTTTAATGTAAATACCAAGCAAGCCAAACGCTTAACTAATGGTAAACAAAGTAATACTCAGTACAGAGTGATCACACTTGATAAAAGCCAAGTGGGCTTTAACAGTAAGGATACGCTGCTGCTCTCTGCAATTAACTTACAAAGTAAGCAAAGAGAAGTTGCTAAACTTAATTTAACAACGCTTAACGTTACTAAAGTACTCACAGGCAATAAACGCTTTGATGTAATTAAAAAAGCCAAAAATGCCGATAAATACTTATTTACTGAGCAAACCTATCAGCAATTCCCTGATATTTACCAAACTGACTTTAGCTTTAATAAGCCACAAAAGGTCACGAACTTAAATCCACAAGTTAATAACTTCGCGTGGGGCCAAGAACCTGAACTTATAAGCTATAAAGGCTTTGATGGAGAAGATTTAAAAGGGGTATTAATCAAACCGGCGGGCTACAAAAAAGGCGATAAAGTACCGGTTGTGGTGTACTTTTACCGCTATATGAGCCAGCGTATGTACGACTTCCCTAAAATGGAATTAAATCATCGCCCTAACTTCCCAATGTTTACATCAAATGGCTACGCCATCTTTTTACCTGATATTCGCTTTGAAATAGGTCACCCAGGTAAGTCGTCAACGCAAACCATGATCAACGCCACCCAAAAGCTGATTGATTTAGGCATTGCCGATCCTAATAAAATAGGGTTACAAGGCCACTCATGGGCGGGTTATCAAAGCGCGTTTATGATCACCGAAACTGATATGTTTAAAGCTGTGGTATCGGGTGCGCCAGTGTCTAACATGACCAGCGCCTACAGTGGCATTCGCTTAAAATCAGGGCTTGCTCGCCAATTTCAGTATGAAACAGGGCAAAGCCGTATTGGTAAAAGCTTATTTGAAGCCCCAGAGCTTTATATTGAAAACTCGCCAGTCTTTTTTGCCGATAAAGTAAATACCCCTATTCTGATTATGTTTGGCGACAAAGATGATGCTGTGCCATGGCATGAAGGCGTACAATATTATTTAGCGCTGCGCCGTGCGGGTAAAGACGCCACATTTTTACAATATGAAGGTGAACCGCATCACTTAAAGCAATTCCCTAATCAGGTAGATTTCTCCGTACGCATGATGCAGTACTTTGATCATTACTTAAAAGGCAAGCCAGCCGCTAAGTGGATGAACGAAGGTGAAGCGTTTGTAGAAGAATAACCCCTCTCTCGAAGCTAAAAACCCCATACACTGATAGGCTATGGGGTTTTTAGCTTTTAACATCAAATAATTTACCAACCACAACTTAAACCAAAATCTTTATAGCAAATATTGAGCTATCGTTTGAACACAAAAATACGCTATTTTTTATAAATATTTATTTGTGGAGTGATTTTACTCAGCACTATAATAAAGCTGGGTTATAGGTAATAATCAGTCAATAAAAATATAAAAACTAAAGAGAAGTGGAGAATGCTAGATTTTTGGTACAAAGGGCTACCACAGTATCCAAAAGATCATAAAGATTTTTGGCGCACACGCTTAATCGCTCATTCATTATTAACAGCAACCTGCTACTTTTTAATTTTAACTCTACTCAATTTGTTCTACTTTGATAGCTACGATATTGCAGCCATTGACGCATTTGGCTTGCTTATAACACTAGCAATTTATCTTTGGTTTAGTAAAACGGCGAATGTGCATGCTGCAGCATGGGCAGTCACTATTATGGTAGCTAGTTTAATAATGACATTTGTTGTCTCTGTAGGTGGCCTTGCCCACTCTTTATTTTGGGCAACACTTATCCCTCCTTTTGCATTTTTTCTCGTCGGCAGAAATTGGGGGAGCATCTTTAGCGGCATTGCCTTTTGTATTTGCGCTTATTTAACTTATAAACAACAGCAGCTAACTGTGACTATAGGTCTGGGCTCTTTATTTAATATCATAGAGGTCTGTATTGCCCACATCTTAATCTTCAGGTTTTATGAAAAAACTCGCTTTTCTGCTTATGACCATTTAACAATGCGCAATATAGAAATCCAACACCTTGCTGAAACAGATAAACTGACAGGGCTTTTTAATAGGCAAAAATTTGATTACGAGCTATCACAACTAATAACCAACTCTAAAAAAACAAAAACCACTAACTGTTTACTTATTTGTGATATCGATCACTTTAAAAAAATTAACGACACTCATGGCCATATAGTAGGTGACCGTGTTTTAAGTGAATTTGCACATATAGTTAAAAGCAAAATGCCAGGTCATTCAGTAATAGCGCGCTGGGGCGGTGAAGAGTTTTCAATTATTTTACCCAACACCTCCTTATCCGAGGCCATAGCGCAGGCAAATCAACTAAAAGAGTGTATTTACGCTGTTCCCATTGCCAACATTCCACTAACTATAAGTATAGGGCTAGCATTAATCGATCCTAACGATTCGGTTCTTAGCGTATTAGAACGTGCAGATAGCGCGCTATACGAAGCTAAAAACAATGGTCGTAATTCAGTGCATTTTAGAGACATTGAACTAACAATAGCAACTTCATAGAGCCCTTTATAGTTGAGTAAGATACCCAATTAATTAATAAACACTCACAAAACCAACCATAAAGAACTACTAAAAAAATAAAAATGCATACTAAAAAACCATTAAAACTGACTTTTATGCTTAGTTCGCGTATTCTAACGCCCTGATTTACATAACCTCTATCCTCTATAACGAAATGAGCAACACCACTCCCCCATTTTCGATTTCAGCCAGCATGACTCACAGCATTGCAAATATTAGTGAAGCTTTAGGTAAAATCAGTGCCTTATATTCACCAGCAACCCTTGAGCACTATAAGCAACAAAAACTCACCTCTGTACAAATGAAAAACCCTGAGTTTCAATACACAGCATCTGACTTATCAAACCCAGACAACTTGTTATGCTTACATCGCAGCTTAATGAAAGATCAAAGTGAAAAGTCAGGCAGTTATAGGCAGCAAAGTCTAGCATTAAAAAGTGGTGCACAAATGGCACCACAGGCAATCCGAGTGCCACAAATGGTAGAGGAGTTATTTGCGTGGTTTAATATAACCGCGCATCACCCCTTAATCAGTAGCGCAGTATGTCATTATGAATTACAGTTTATTCAACCTTTTGCACAGGGTAATACTGAATTAGCGTGTGTGTGGCAAACTAAGCAATTATCGCAGTGGCATTCGCTATTTTCACTAATAAACATTAACAATGTTATAGCGACAACTCGCCAACATTACTTTGAAAGCATCAACCTAAGTACCAAGTCCGGTGACTCATCCGTGTTTATTGAGTATATATTGGAAGCATTACTAGCGGCACTAAACTCATTAGAAAATGATTTAAAATCAATAACAAAAACCAAAAACCCCCAACAAGCCCCTCAAGTTAAACAGGCTATAAATGTAGACTTACAAGCCCCCCAAGTCATCGCTTTAATTAATGTATTTACCCAAAGCGAAAAGCCATTAAACCGACAAGAGCTACAAAATCAGCTTGGATTAAAAGACCGTAAACATTTTAGAGAGCGCTACTTAAAGCCAGCCATTGATGCTGGAATTATAGAAATGACCATTCCCGAAAAACCGAATAGCAAAATGCAGCAATATAGACTTAAAAATTAGAAATAAAAATGCCACTTCAGAGCTAAAGTGGCAGGTTTAATAAGCTGTGGTGAGCTATTTTTTACGCGTATTGCCCAGCGGCGAATCCACAGCTCCATGCGTATTGAAAATTATAACCTCCAAGCCAACCCGTTACATCGGTTACTTCGCCAATAAAATATAAACCATTAGCTTTTTTAGCCTCAAATGTTTTAGAGCTTAGCTCATCAGTATCAACACCGCCTAAAGTCACCTCTGCGGTTCTGTAACCCTCTGTACCATTTGGTTTAATTTGCCAAGCATGAATATAATCCGCAAGTGCATCTATTTGGCTATGCGTCAGCTGATTAATATTGCAATCGGGAATGGCTTTACTGTCATGAAGTATTTCAACAAAGCGCTTAGGTAAGATAGTCGCGAGACTATTTTTTAACGATTTTTGCGCTTGCGTTTCTCGCCAGTCAGCTAACTGTTGCTTTAAATCGAGTTCAGGTAGTAAATTGATCGTTACCGCCTGACCTGCTCGCCAAAATGAGCTTATTTGTAATATGGCAGGCCCGGATAAGCCGCGATGAGTAAATAAAATATTCTCTTTAAATACAGTGCCATCTTCGCTTGTAACTTCACAAGAAATACTAATACCCGAAAGCCCTTCAAAACGGTCTTTATCGTGTTGATGTAAGGTAAAGGGAACTAAAGCAGCCATCGTCGGCAAAACCTTTAAACCAAATTGGTCTGCAATTTTATAACCTATTGGCGTAGCACCAAGCTTAGGCATAGTTAAACCACCAGATGCAACGACTAACGACTCACAAGTAAGTGTTTCTTGCTCAGTTGTGACACTGTAACCCATTGCTGTTTTAGCAACATTTAACACTTCGTTACGTAGTTTAATAGTAACACCCGCCCACTCACACTCGGTAAGTAAAATATCAACAATGTCCTGTGCGCTATTGTCACAGAATAATTGCCCCAATGTTTTATGGTGATACGCCAAACCATGTCGGTCTACAAGCTCTACAAAGTCATGCTGCGTATAACGACTTAAGCACGATTTTACAAAATGAGGATTTGCGCATAAATAGTTATTAGGGCTCGCATTTTCGTTAGTAAAGTTACAACGCCCGCCGCCACTAATTAAAATTTTACGTCCTGGCTTTTTACCCATATCAAGCACTGTAACGCTTCGGCCGCGATACCCTGCTTGCGCTGCACACATTAAACCTGCTGCACCTGCACCGATCACAATTACATCAACGTGAGTCATTTAGTCATCTCTTAAAAACTTTGGTGGATTATAACAAAGTTTCGATAATAACCAGATAGTTGTTATATTGTTTTTAATTTATCAACAAAGGCCAATTAATGATAAAAAACACCGAAAAAATCTAATACATTAGGATCGCAACAAATAAAAAATTAAATACAAAACAATTGAAAGCTCACTGAATACGCGGTTATAACTAAATGAAATAGTTACATGCGTATTTAATATTTCAAAATAGTTAACAGATCATTTACCTTTGTACCCGCTTTGTGGATATCCACAAATAATAATAACACTAAGGGTAATTATGACTTCTAATAATTCATTTAAAAAATGCGCTGTTGCGCTAACAATAAGTACACTATTTGCTGCCAGCTCAAGTATGGCAAATCCAGCACAAGCAATCGCAC
Source organism: Pseudoalteromonas sp. SK18 (assembly GCF_001974855.1). Taxonomy (GTDB): domain Bacteria; phylum Pseudomonadota; class Gammaproteobacteria; order Enterobacterales; family Alteromonadaceae; genus Pseudoalteromonas. Next base: position 50,743 of record NZ_MTQB01000020.1, read on the forward strand.
CTTCAATGGCTGAAACCTCAGCTAAAATGCAAAATCAAGGTGGGTTTGAAACTCAGTTTATTATCAAATATAAAAATAATAGCGATATGATGAGCACATCAACAGCTGACGCATCGCCTGCAATGATGAACAAAAAAGCGCAAAGCTTTGTAAAAAACTTCACCTCAAAAAAAGGTAAAGTTAAAGCTAAATATATCCGCGCAATGGCATTAAACAACCATCACGTAATGCGCGCTGACAAAAAGCTCAATGCTGAAGAAGCACAACAGTTTATGCAAGAAATGGTTAATTCAGGCAATGTTGAATACATTGAAGTCGATCAAATGTTAAAGCCATTTGCAACACCAAACGATCCTCGTTATGGCGATCAATGGCATTACTATGAGCAAGCCGGTGGTCTAAATCTACCAACAGCTTGGGATACTGCCACAGGTAGCGGCGTGGTTGTAGCTGTTCTTGATACTGGTTACCGCCCTCATGCTGATTTAAACGCTAATATTTTACCTGGTTACGATATGATCTCTAATCTATCAGTCGCTAACGACGGTAATGGCCGTGATAACGATGCTCGCGATCCGGGGGATGCAGTTGCAGCCGGTGAGTGTGGTAATAACGGTGCACAAGGTTCTAGCTGGCACGGTACTCACGTAGCAGGTACTGTTGCTGCGGTAACCAATAACGGTGAAGGCGTTGCTGGTGTTGCTTACGATGCAAAAGTAGTGCCTGTACGTGTATTAGGTAAATGTGGCGGTTTAACTTCTGATATCGCTGATGGCATTATTTGGGCCTCTGGCGGTAATGTATCGGGTACGTCGGCAAATGCTAACCCTGCTGATGTTATAAACATGAGTTTAGGTGGTGCAGGCGCATGTAGCTCAACAACTCAAAATGCGATTAACACAGCACGTAGCAACGGTACTGTTGTTGTTATTGCTGCAGGTAACGATAACGATAATTCTGCAAACTACAACCCAGGTAACTGTAATGGTGTTGTTAATGTTGCATCAGTTGGTCGTAACGGTGGCCGCGCATATTACTCAAACTACGGTAGTAATATAGATGTGGCAGCACCGGGTGGCGCACAAAGCTTTGCAAATGATTCTGAGGGTGTTTTATCTACTTACAACTCAGGTTCAACAACACCATCAAGCGACAGCTATGGCTTTTCGCAGGGTACTTCAATGGCTGCACCTCATGTTGCGGGTGTTGCAGCATTGATCAAGCAAGCTAAACCAAATGCGACCCCTGATGAAATTGAAAACATCTTGAAAACAACGACTCGCTCTTTCTCTGCAACATGTACTAGCTGTGGCACAGGTATTGTGGATGCTGCAGCCGCTGTTGCCGCTGCATCTGGTGGCACGCCACCGCCAACAACCGGTGATAATGAGCTCGTTGATGGACAAGCGAAAACAGGATTAAGTGGTGCGGCAAGTGCACAAGACTTTTACACTATGACAGTCCCAAGTGGTGCGACTAATGTTACTTTCACCATGAGTGGTGGTACAGGGGATGCTGACTTGTATGTACGTGCTGGCAGCAAACCAACCACCACTACATATGACTGTCGTCCTTATAAAGGTGGTAACAGTGAAGAGTGCTCTATCGATAACCCAACGGCAGGTACTTACCATGTAATGTTACGTGGTTACTCAGCATACACTGGTGTGAGCTTAGTTGGTAACATCACAGGTGGTTCAACCGGTGGTGGTTCAGGTACACCTCAAGCTGGTGGCGGTACAGTAAGTGATGTTTCTGCAACAGCAGGTCAATGGAAACATTACACGCTAGATGTGCCAGCTGGCATGGCTAACTTTACTGTAACAACATCAGGCGGCACCGGTGATGCAGATTTATTTGTAAAGTTTGGCAGCCAACCAACTAGCTCTAGCTATGATTGTCGCCCATATAAAAATGGTAACGCTGAAACTTGTACGTTTAGTAATCCTCAAGCAGGCACATGGCACTTAAGTGTTAATGCGTATCAAACCTTCTCTGGTTTAACGCTAAGCGGTCAATACCAGCCATAATCCATTCTCTCCTTAGATAAAAAAGCCGATACATATGTATCGGCTTTTTATTCAATAATTAAAACAACTTAGTTATAGCTTAGCTAAAACAGCTTCAGCACTGCTTATTACAAATTCTTTGTCTTGTTCTACAAATAATTGGTTAACAACACCATTGTCAACAACCATAGCGTAACGTTTCGAGCGCAAACCACCAAAGCCTGCGGTATCTTTTTCAAGCCCTAAGGCACGAGTAAAACTAGCATCACCGTCTGCAAGCATGTCTATATGCTCTGCGTTTTGTGACTCACCCCATGCTTTCATCACAAATGCATCATTAACTGATACACAATAGATAGCGTTAATACCTTTAGCCTTAATTTTATCGGCTAGCGCGATATAACCAGGCAAATGAGCATTCGAACAAGTGGGTGTAAAAGCACCAGGCACCGCAAATAGCACAACTTTTTTATCTGCAAATAATTCATTGTTAGTGAGTGTTTGCATACCTTCATCAGTAAGCTGAGATAAATTTACTGCAGGTATTGTCTGACCTTGCTCTATCATATTAATTCCTTAGGGTAATTACGTAGTCTTTTAGCATACAGATTAATGTTTAATTCGTCTTCGATTAATCGCTGTTGTTACCTAAACCTAAACCTTCTTTAATAGATATCATTTGCAACTCTAACTGCGAGCCTATATCAGCAACTAATTCACTCGACTCACTTACTTGGCTTTTCATATCATGCATTGATAGAGTAAAACCATGAAGCAACTCACTTTGTTGTTTAGCCAATTCCATTGCATCTACCGCAACTTTATTAGCCTGCTGCGCATTATCTGCAACTCCTTCAGAGTTTGCTTTAAGCTCTTGAGCATTTGCTGTTTGTAACTGTGCATCCTCAGTTAATGCATTGATTTGTTTATAGACTTCTTGAGAGTTTTCACTTAATAACGCCAATTGATCATTAATCTCTTTTAACGAACCTTGAGTTTGCATAGCTAATTGCCTTACCTCATCAGCAACCACGGCAAAACCCCGACCTTGCTCACCGGCTCTTGCTGATTCAATCGCAGCATTGAGCGCGAGTAAGTTTGTTTGCTCAGCGATGGTACGTATAACGGTAATAATATTACTTACTCCTTGCACCCCGCTCAATAACTCCTGAACACTATGCATTCCCTGCTCAATACGCTGCTGTGTATCTGAACTGGCATTAAGCATATTTTTAGCAAAACCAACACTTTGCTGCATTGCTTCATAGGTACTTTGAGCATTTTCAGCTGCAACAGCATTAATATGATTTACCTGCTCGCCAAGTTGCTGAATATTAAGAAGCAGCTCTTCATTGTGATTTACCTGCTGATAACTCGCATTACTTTTTTGGCCAATCGTGTGTAAATGCTCACTCATTTGCTGCATGAACTCGCTGACTACATTGAGCATATTTGCCTTCTCTTGAGCTTCTAGGCGCTGGCGCTCAATTAACTGGTTAAAATACTGCGCTATTTCACCCACCTCTGTTTGAGGGTTGTTTACTGTAATATTTTTTAACTCATTGCTTTCGATTAAGAATGCAAATCCATCTCGCAGCTGTCGCAAAGGCTGTAAAACCTGTTTACGTTGCCCCCAATAAACACCAAAAGCTAATATTACTAATCCACCTATCGCTATTCCAAATACCCAAAAAACTTGTTGTTTCACGGTATCTTGCTGCGCTTTTAATGTTTGCTCTGCTTCAATCACTGTTTTTGATAGTAAGCTAATTTGTTTTCGTAATTCATTTGTTCCTAAACGACGCTGTTTTGCTTGCGATAAAGTACTACTTAAATCGCGCAGATAGCGTTTAGGCCAACTCACCAACTCTGCTTTTATTTCAGCTGCCAAATCTTCCGGTTCCTCATCTACAAATAAAGTAAATTCATCAACCTCAGTCATTACCCCTAAGTTAGGTAACTGTTCAATTTTGACAGCCAGTAAATTTAGGTTTTTAATACTTTGTTGCAGACTTTTCTCTACCTCCGCTTGGTAATCATTTATTAATTGATAGGTCGATAAAGATAAATTAACCACTTCACTGTAATAATCACTCGCTAATTTATTATAGCTAAGGGCGTTGCTGGTTTGCGTTGATGCTTTTTGCGCATAATTAATAAGTGAAGAGGCTGAGCCCGCCATTTGTCTCAGTGCGTTATCTAACAGCGCCGTTTCATTACCAGAGAGTTTTCCAAGTGCTCTGTATTTACCATTAATATCTGTATTTAATGAAATTAATTGTGCTGATAGACGAGCCTCTAACTCAGGAGGCAGTGCTGTTAACTGTTGCGCTTTAAGCTGCTCAATCAAAGTTGATGATTTTATTAAATATTGGCTATTACCTTGTACTAAGTAACTCTCCAAATGATCGGCCAGCTCAACCATTATGCTATTTTTTAATTGGCTATATGCGCTATCTTGTTGTTGGAGTTTTAGTAATGTATGGCTTGCCCACAATAAAGTCGCAGCTAGAAGGATACTTGCTAACGTTAGTAAAATGGCTAATAAACGGGTAAAAAATGATACACGCATAAACATATCTCAAAACTGACATGCGCATAGAGTATTGAATTTTTATGACATTTTTATGTAATAAGAGTAATAAGAATAAATATTTAGAGGAGGCAGAGATAGTTAAACAGGATGTGAAATGACAGTGTATCCAAACAAATAAAAAACCGCGTTTAAACGCGGTTTTTTATTAAACGTTTATTTAAAGACCTGCACGGTCTTTAATAATAGGGATTAAAGCTGAACCTGCATGGTTTGCCTCAGCCCAAGCAATATCGGCACCATCTTCAAGTGAGCTTTTTGATAAGTTTTTAACAATGTACTCACCCGTATCAACCGCATTACTTGCAACAGCGTGACGAAGTAAGTTATTACCGTTACAGAAAACTGCATCATAGATATTACGAACTTTCACACGTGAGCTTTTTAATTTACTACGTAGACGATTTTTATCATCAGCAGCAATGTACTCACAAACTGAAACAGCTAACTGATCATCAGCGCTTGCAGGCGCAGTATAAGCGAACGAACCCGCTGCGATAGCAGCAATTACAACTAGCTTCGGTAATTTAATCATTGATTGGACACCCTATATTAATACTTTTTTCGTACTCGACTGTTTAATATTGTACCAACACGCTCAGATTTTGGCAATAATGTTAAGGAATTTTATTCAGAGTTACGAACTTATAACTATGTTTGTTTTTATCATCAGGCGCCATCAACATTTCATCTTCAATTTGCCAGTTTGCAACACTTTGGTAATCAGGAAATTGTGTATCCCCCTCAATATCTAGGTCAATAAAGGTTAAATACAATCGCTGCGCCTGCTCTAAGAACTGCTGATAGATGTTTCCACCACCAATAATCATCACCTCTGCAACATCATTAACAAGCTCAAGTGCAGCTTCTGGTGTGGTCACAGTTTCAATTCCTGATGCGTGATAGTCTTTATTGCGAGTAATAATAATATTACGACGCCCAGGCAGAGGCCGACCTATCGATTCAAATGTTTTACGTCCCATAATAACGGGCTTACCAGAGGTTACTTTCTTAAAGTGCTGAAGGTCGCCAGGTAAGTGCCATGGCATTTTATTATCTAAGCCAATGACACGGTTGTTTGCCATTGCTGCAATCATTGAAATTATCACACTAAACACCCAATACTTTATTATTAATCAAAGAAAAAGGAGCATTAGCTCCTTTTAAATATACACAATTATAATTAACGCTCGTAGACAACTTCTACGTCGTAATCATCTTCATCCCAATCATCCCAGTCATCATCATCGCCTTTAGTGGCTTTTTGATGGTAGGTATCCCACTTAAATTCAACTTCTTCGTCTGCAACTTCAACAAACTTTTCTTTAGGCATGTTATCAAGTAGCGTCATGATGTCGTGAATTAATGGCTGCGTATTTAATTTATTAATTGCGGCAATACTATAAATATTTTCAGATTCACCTAACTCTTCTGCAATTTGCTCACACATGGCCTTGGCTTCATCTTCAGGCAATAAGTCAATTTTATTAAATACTAACCAGCGTGGCTTTTCAGCAAGCTTAGGACTGTACTGATGCAACTCGTTGATGATTGCAAAAGCATTATCAACAGGGTTAGATCCATCAACTGGCATAACATCAATAATGTGCAATAACACACGACAGCGCTCTAAATGCTTTAAGAATCGGATACCCAAGCCCGCACCATCCGACGCACCTTCAATCAAGCCAGGAATATCAGCAATGACAAATGATTTATTTGCTTCAGGACGAACAACGCCTAAATTAGGGATAAGCGTAGTAAATGGATAATCTGCTACTTTAGGTTTTGCAGCGGATACACTGCGAATAAAGGTCGATTTACCTGCATTTGGTAAACCCAGTAAACCTACATCAGCTAATAGCATTAGCTCTAATTTAAGGTTACGTACTTCACCTGGTGTGCCGAGTGTTTTTTGACGTGGAGCACGATTAGTACTTGATTTAAAACGCGCATTCCCCAAGCCATGGAAACCGCCTTTTGCAACCACAATTCGTTGACCATCTTGGGTTAAATCCCCTAATGATTCTTGAGTATCAACATCTAGGATACGTGTACCTACCGGCACTTTTACAATCAGATCTTCACCTTTTTTACCAGTACAATTACGGCTTTGACCGTTAGTACCACGTTCAGCTCTGTGAAAACGCTCAAATTGATAGTCAATAAGGGTATTTAAGTTTTCATCAGCTTGTAGATAAACACTACCACCGTCTCCACCGTCACCGCCATCAGGTCCACCATCTGGAACATATTTCTCACGACGAAAAGACACGATGCCGCTGCCACCGTCACCAGCTTCTGCGCGAATTTCTACTTCATCTACAAACTTCATGATTACTCACTTTAGGGATTGGCTTGTTAATAACTCTATTATATACCCAAGCCGTGCTGATTGCAGGCTGGGCTTGGGTATATATTTTGCTTAAAACAAAAAACCCCGCAAAGGCGGGGTTTTTTAACTACCTTGCTGATTACTCAGCTACGATAGTTACGTATTTACGGTTTAAAGGACCTTTTTGTTCAAACTGAACTTTACCATCTGCTTTTGCGAAGATAGTGTGGTCTTTACCGATACCTACGTTTGCGCCAGGGTGGAAACGAGTTCCACGTTGACGAACAATGATGCTACCCGCTAGAACTGATTCGCCACCAAAACGCTTAACACCTAGGCGTTTGCTTTCTGAATCGCGACCGTTACGAGTACTACCAGCTGCTTTTTTATGTGCCATTTCTAAGTACCTCTAATTAAGCGCTAATGCCAGTGATTTTAACTTCTGTGAACCATTGACGATGGCCCATTTGCTTACGAGAATGCTTACGGCGTCTAAATTTAACAACCTTAATCTTCTCACCGCGACCGTGTGAAACAACCTCAGCTGTTACTTTACCACCGTTTACGAACGGTACACCAATCTCGATCTTCTCACCATCAGCAACTAAAAGTACTGAATCAAATTCAACTGCTGCACCAGTTTCAACGTCTAATTTCTCAAGACGAATTGTTTGACCTTCAGTCACACGGTGCTGTTTACCACCACTTTGGAAAACCGCGTACATAATTAACTCCGTCTGTGCGCCCTCAAATCGACGCAACTAAAATATTCTTCAATAGGGCGCGAAGTTTACGCTAATGCGAAAAAACTAGCAAGCCTCTTTTTGTAATTAAATGAATAAAAAGTAGCTGCATTGAGAGCAATTCAATATTTCCCCTATTTTATATTAAAATCCCCCTTTGCCAAGCGCTTTTTAACGGTTAGAGAAAATAAATTAGCAATAGCAAAGCAAGCCCATGTAGTTCAATTAACCGCCAAGGGTGATTCAAATTTAAACCACGCTGTTTAATCATTTATTCACCAAGTTAATAGGTCATTTAACCTACTTAAGGGTGTTTTTTTAAGGAATCATCACAAAATATCGAGCTAATGCGTTTTTTGTTGTACAATCTGCGCCGTTCACACATTAAAATTGGCTCGGAGATCAATGGATATAAAAGCTATCCAGGCGTTAATCGAAAGCGATATGAATGACGTCAATCAACTAATACATGCGCAAATGCGCTCAGATGTGGCGTTAGTTAATCAACTTGGTTTGTATATTGTTAACAGCGGTGGCAAACGTGTTCGCCCCATGTTAGCTATTTTGGCGGCTAAAGCGCTAGGTTACCAAGGCAAAGATCACATTACGCTAGCAACTATTATTGAATTTATTCATACCGCCACTCTTTTACACGATGATGTAGTAGATGAATCTAACTTGCGCCGTGGCACACCCACAGCAAATGCTGAATTTGGTAATGCCGCCAGTGTTCTCGTGGGTGACTTTATTTACACTCGCTCGTTTCAGCTAATGGTCGGCCTTGGCAAGATGCAGATAATGCAAATACTGGCTGATGCAACCAACATTATTGCTGAAGGCGAAGTACTGCAATTAATGAACTGCAATGACCCAGATACTACTGAAGCCAGTTATATGCAGGTTATTTATTCTAAAACCGCTAAGTTATTTGAAGCTGCAACCGGACTAGCTGCCATTATTACTGAGCAAGATGATAGTGTATTAGACGCACTTAATTTGTACGGTATGCATTTAGGCACCGCTTTTCAGTTAGTGGATGATGTTTTAGATTACAACGCCGATGCCGACCAACTGGGTAAAAACATTGGTGATGACTTAGCTGAAGGCAAACCTACACTACCATTAATTTATGCCATGCAACACGGTAGCGAGCATCAAACACAGTTAATAAGAGATGCCATAGAGCACTGTAATGGTATGGCGCATCTAGATGAGATACTCGCTGCACTTAAACATACCAATGCCCTTGAGTTCACAATGCAAAAAGCAGAGCAAGAAGCAGAAAAAGCGATTGCTTGTTTAGATTGCTTAGCTGAGTCGAGTTACAAGCAAGCATTAATTAGCTTAGCTAGAATAGCGGTTGACCGCGACCACTAAGTTTTACTGTGTAGATAATTCCGAGCAATAAAAAAGCCTGCAAATGCAGGCTTTTTTATGGGTTAATTTTGGCTATTACGCCATAAAATCAACACCTTCTTTAATGTCTTTTTTCAGCGTTTCAAGCATGTCATTCTTTGCTTGCTCTTCAAATGCGCTTAGTGTGCCGTAAGAAAGAATTTCTTCTACGCCATTTTTACCTAAACGTACTGGGTGTGCAAAGTACTCTGCATCGCCATTTTCAACAGCAACGTATGCGTAATCTACAACGTCTTCACCTTGTAAGCCTTTAACTAAAGACATACAAAAACGTGCAGCAGCAGCACCCATAGATAATGTTGCAGAACCACCGCCCGCTTTAGCATTAACTACTTCAGTACCTGCGTTTTGGATACGTGGAGTGAGTGCAGCCACTTCTTCATCAGTGAAAGTAACACCTTCAACTTGAGAAAGTAATGGTAGAATTGTTGTGCCTGAGTGACCACCGATTACTGGAACTTTAACACTTGCTACGTCTACGCCTTTAAGTTCAGCAATGAACGCTTCAGAACGGATCACATCGAGTGTTGTAATACCGAATACACGCTTAGCGTCATAAGTACCTGCTTTTTTAAATACTTCAGCAACAATTGGTACAGTGCCGTTAACTGGGTTAGTAATGATACCCACAAGCGCTTTAGGACAGTTAGCAACAATGCCTTCTGCTAATGTTTTGATGATACCAGCGTTAACATTAAATAAATCAGCACGATCCATACCTGGCTTACGTGGCATACCCGCTGGGATAAGAACGATATCACAACCTGTTAATGCTTTATCTAAATCGTCTGCACCAAAACCTGCAACTTTAACATCCGTTGGGATGTGAGAAAGGTCAACAGCAACACCAGGAACTACTGGCGCAACATCATATAGTGATAATTCAGAGCCAGCTGGTAAGCCTGTTTTTAATAATAAAGACAACGCTTGACCGATACCGCCTGCAGCACCTAATACAGCAACTTTCATTGGAATTCTCCGTGATTTGAGGTAGGAAATATTTGTGGTTCATAAGATAAAGAAATTAACGACTAAAAACAAATTTATCCTGCTTATTTTAGCTATATTTTCGACCATAGTTGTAAACTTTGCTGTTTAAACGCAGCAAAATGGCAACTTAAGCAAACAACTGCTGCATAATTATGCATTTTTGTGTAGAATTTGCAGTATCTATTACATAACTAATTAGACACTATGCAACCACAAGACAAACAAGAAGCATTGGTTAAAGCCTTTAAAGCACTTTTAAAAGAAGAAAACTTTGGCTCACAGGGCGAAATAGTTGATGCGTTAAAAGAACAAGGCTTTGATAATATTAGCCAAAGTAAAGTGTCGCGAATGTTAAGTAAGTTTGGCGCGGTACGCACCCGTAATGCAAAACAAGAAATGGTGTACTGTTTACCCGCCGAAATGGGAGTACCAACCGCTAAGAGCCCGTTGCGCCAACTCGTTATTGATATTATGCATAACGAAATGATGATTATTATTCGCACCAGCCCAGGGGCTGCTCAACTCATTGCGCGTTTACTTGATTCATTAGGCAAAGCAGACGGCGTACTAGGCACTATTGCCGGCGATGATACTATTTTTATCGCACCAGCTAAAATCTCAGAAATAGACCTCACACTAGAGCGTGTGCGTATTTTATTTGATACGGTTTAACCACTAACGCTTTGATTGAAACGGCTATGATCACTACGTAGCCGTTTTACAATTGTTATAACTGCTTTAAAAATCGCACTGAAGGGGCAAAAAATGCAGAGCCCATATCCGCCTGAGTAAAATCAAGCCAGTGGTCATAATCTTCCCCCTGCCCTAGTCGGCTAGTTAGCACTTTTTCGAATGCATCCCCTTTAGCAGAGCACGTGATCACTAACATACCTTGCTCATATACATCGCCATAAGGCATGCTTTGGTTGAGTAACAGTGCCTGACCTTGTTCATCTTTTAATTCACTGCGGGTTGCATGGCTACTTTCAAGTGCGGGACTGAGCAAGGTATTATCAAGGCGTGTGCGACCCATTATTTGCTCTTGTTCATGTAATGACAAATGCTGCCACAAGCTCAAGTCGTGCTTATAACGCTGCACATGAATGTAACTACCTTGATCTTCAAAACTATCAGGCTTATTAACTAACGCCGTTACACGTTTTTGACGGCCATGGGGAGTATCGCCTGCATAAATAAAGCCATTAAAGTCTCGGCCATCTAAAAAGCGAAAATTACGAATTTGCTCAACTAGCTCAACATCTGGGGTGAATAGCTTGAGTATTTGTAGTGCAAACAAATGGTTCACGTCCTCTCTATCCGAGCGGATTTGCACAAACAAATCACATGGCCTTGCACTCATAACAAAGTCGCTATGGGTAATATTAGGAAAGCTTTGCAGCTCGCTTGGCATGAAGTCAGGTAAAATATGCGGCCAATATTGGGCGCCAATTGCCACCATGCAAGAAAGCATAGATTCAGAGAACTGATCACTAAACTCATCTTCAATATCGCTCACTTGTTTAAGCTTAGCGCGAAGTGATTCGTCGTGACCATCAAGTACATTAAAAAATAAGTGCAAACCGTGTAAGTTTGCTTCAGCACAAATCCCTGATTGCGCTTGCGCCATTGTTATTCCTTACTTTTTAGAGCAAAACACAGTGATTAATTACGATTCAAAAAAATTCACCGTGTGCGGTTTTATTTTTATTATAACCTGTTCATTAATTTCAAATGACTGGCCATACTGAGCTGCAACTTCTATTTCTTGTTCAGCAATAACCACAGTGTATACATAAGCAGAGCCAATAAAGCGACTACTTAGTATAGTTACGCACTCACACTCCAGCTCGTTATCATTATTACTGGCAAGTTCAAGTTGATGTGGGCGCACATAAATAACACCCTTTTTAGCCACTGCGCATTGCTGTGGCAGTATTGATTTAACCACACCAAACTGTGTTTTATATCCAGTTGCTGTTAATACAGTTGCGCTTAAGTATATGCCCTGACCCAGAAATTCTGCAACCTCCTTTGAACTTGGTTTGGCAAAAAGCTGCTCTGGCGTGCCTTGCTGCGCAATTTTACCTTGATGCATAACCGCAAGCGTATCTGAAAATGCAAACGCCTCTTCTTTTGAGTGAGTAACAAACACTGCCGACACTTGCTGAGCTTTAATAATACGCCTAATATCGGCGATTAATTCAAATCGGACTTGGGTATCAATATTAGAAAACGGCTCATCTAACAAGAGTAAACTGGGTTTATAAGCTAATGCACGTGCAATCGCTACCCGTTGCTGTTGACCACCAGAGAGTTGATGTGGGTACCTATCGGCGCAGCCAATCAAATGCACAAGCTTTAACATTTCATCCACGCGAGCTTGTTTATCCGCTTTGCTCATACCGCTTAGGCCAAAGCCAATATTATTCGCTACCGTTAAATGTGGGAATAGTGCGTAGTCTTGAAACATCATACCAATATTACGATGCTCTGGTGACACAAACGTATTGGCATCACTGACTAATTTACCATCAATAAATACCTGTCCTTGCTTGGCCTCAATTAATCCTGCAATGGCTTTAAGCGTGGTGGTTTTGCCGCAGCCACTGGCACCGAGTAAACACACTATTTCGTCTTTACCTAAGGTTAGGTCTAAATCATCTACAACCTTAGTCCCGTTATATGCATAGCTCACGCCTTGTAAAATCAAACTACTCATTTAACTACGTTGCTCCATTGAACGGTTAATAAAATATAACGGAATAAAGCCCACCACCACTATAAATAAAGCTGATATAGAGGCCAGCTCTAATTGTTCGTCACTGACATATTGAAACACGTGCGTTGCTAAGCTTTCAAAGTCAAAAGGCCTTAGCAGTAAGGCTGCGGGCAGCTCTTTCATACACTCAATAAAGACCAATAAACCTGCGGTTAATAAGCCTCGGCGCAATAAAGGCAAATGCACTAAGCGTAATGTGCGGCCTTGGCTTTTCCCCATTGACTGACTTGCCATATCAAGCGAGGGGCTAATACGTGAAAAGCTTGACTCTATGGCACCATGAGCCACGGCGTAAAACCGCACTATATAAGCAAAAATAATCGTTAGTAAGCTGCCAGTCAGTAATAAACCAATATCTAAATCATAAGGAGTCAGAATACGGTTAATGGTATTTTCTAATAATGTGAGTGGCAACAATACCGCAATCGCTAATACTGTACCTGGTAACGCATACCCCGTACTTGCTAAACGCCCTGGTATAAGTGGGTTTGCTTGTTTTGCAATGCGCTGATAAAACACCACTAAAACACTCAGTGTTATCGTCACTGCACTAACCACTGCAGCCACTTTTAAACTTTGCCATGCATAGCTAAAAAATTCACTATTCCACGCTTGGTCAAAATACATCACTGCATATTTAAGTAATACAAACATAGGAATAATAAATGAGATTATTAAAATAAGGCTACAAAATCCCGTTGCTAACCATGCAGACTTACCTTTTAGGATATAAAGCGCCTCGCTGTTCACGCTCGATTGACGTTCAAATACAGCTTGGTTACGACGGCTAAAACGCTCGGTGATCAATGCTAAGAACAGCAGTAACAACATCACCCCTGAAATTTTTGCTGCTGCAGTTAATGAATAATAACCAAACCAGGTATCGTATACTGCGGTGGTTAGTGTACTGACTGCAAAGTAGCTAACGGTAGCAAAATCAGCCATGGTTTCCATACTGATCAAAGCCAGCGCAGCAACAATAGCACCACGAGAAAGCACCAAGCTTACTTTAAAAAAGCTTTTCCATGCACTTAATCCCATTAACTGGCTTGCTTGGACTAACTTAAAGGATTGTTCACGTAGTGCAGTTTTAAAAATTAAATATAAATACGGATAGAGTACCAGCGCAATCATGATGATAGCCCCTGGCAGAGTGCGTATATCAAAAAACCAGTAATCACTAGGTGACTGCCAACCAAACCACTCTCTTAGTGTTATTTGTATCGGCCCCGCGTAGTCGAGTAAATCGGTATATACATAAGCAATAATATAGGTAGGCATGGCAAGCGGCAGCATCAGTGCCCATTCAAACTGTTGTTTGCCAGGAAAACGGCAATAAGCGGTGAGCCAACCCAGTGGCAACGCAATCAGACAGCTAAGTAACCCTACACCTAAAACCAGCAATACGGTATTACTTATATAGTCCCACAGCACGGTATTCCACAGGTGGGTAAATACCTCTGAGTCGCCTTGTAAAGATTCTACTAGCAGAAAAAACAACGGGGTCGACAGTAATAACCCTGTCGACCACGCAATAAGCTGCCACTTCGACAGCTGAAATTTATAAGTCATTAAAGATCGAACTTCACCTCATCAATTAGCTTAAGGGCTAACGGACGATATTTGCTAATTTCATCAAGCGGTAAGCTGTCTTCCTTAAAGCTTCCCCATGATGCAACCAAACTTGAAAGCTTAACACCTGGCTTGACCGGGTACTCCATATTGAGCGAGGCATACATATTTTGCGCCTTATTGTCGGTCATATACTCTATAAGTTTCAAGGCATTTTCAGGGTTTTTAGCATACTTAGTAATTACCGCACCCGATACGTTAATATGCGAACCACGGTTAGTTTGGTTTGGAAAATTAATATTAACCGCATCTGCCCACGGTTTTTGCGCTTCATCTTGCAACATTTTACCTAAGTAGTAACTGTTACCTAAAGCTAAATTACATAAACCTTCTTTAACGGCTTTCACTTGCGCACGATCATTTCCCTGCGGCTTACGCGCTAAATTAGCTTTTACACCCTCAAGCCATGTTTTAGTCTGGACTTCACCATGATGAGCAATCATAGAAGCCACTAACCCTAAGTTATAAGGGTGTTTACCAGAGCGAGTACAAATTTGACCTTTATATTCAGGTGCAGCTAAATCTTCATAACTCAGCTCAGGTAATGGACCTAAACGCTCTTTTGAAGAGTAAACATTTCGCACTCGCTTAGTGAGCGCCACCCACTGACCATCGCCATCACGAAATGCAGCCGGCACATTCTTATTAACCTTCTCGCTATCAATAGTTTGCGTTAGCTTTAGCTCTTCTAATTGAATTAACGCACTAAAGTTAGACGTTAAAACTAAATCTGCTTTGCTGTGCTTGCCTTCACGCTTAACACGCTCGATTAGGCCTTTTTTAGCAAACACAACATTAGTTTTAATGCCTGTTTGCTGTGTAAAATCATCTAAAATAGGTTTAATTAAAAAAGGTTGTCTAAATGAGTAAATATTCACAACATCGGTTGCAACAGCAGGTGCTGAGATAATTAGTCCAACGACAAGCGCTAGTGTTTTTTTCATATTTTCTTACCTGACTAATAATTATTATCATTAATTTTACCGCGATGAACTAAAAAGTGCACACTTTATATAATTACTTAGTGATAAATACGCCCAAAAAAGAAAACCCTTGTAAGATATCTCTTACGCTTATGGCAGTAAATGAGTAAAAACACCCTGCATAACACCCCATAAATACAGCAAGCCATTGTATTTTAAATAATTTATAAATATTTCATTTGTAAGAACATAAACCATAAGCGGTTTTATCCTACATTTACTGCAAATCACTCTCTATAATTAACCCATAAATAAGCAACGACGCTTACCGAGTAAATGGAAACGGATTAACTACTCGAATACCAAGGTTTGGTTTTTAGGATAACAGGGATTTAAGGACAGGCTCAGGATGAGTATCGCAATGGATTGTTGCACAAAGGATAGCATCAGGATGATGCATAATGGATAACAACAGCGGAATAGTTGTTTATAAAGGATAGGGAACAAAAAGGACAGGCCTTAAAGGCAACACAACGGAATGGTAACAAAGGGAATGCACTCGGATGTGCAATAAGGATTGGTAATAGATTTTACCTTACAGGATGTTTTAGGGATTTATGGAGACAGGCCCGGATAGCCTATATTACATAGAACTAGAAAGTAATATTGTAATAACACGGAACGTAAAAATTGGAGTTGATTAGGTTCAATTGCAGGATGCAACAAAGTTAGAAGATTCCGCAAGCGCGACTAGAGATGGTTCGCGCTTTTCTTTTGCCTGAAAATCAGCGGTCAGCCAGAATTATATATATTCAAACTATGAACAAGCATTAAATCCAGCTTTTTCGTATTAATACCCTGCACTTTATTCCGGCCTGCCTTTGTTACGCTTACCGAGTAAATAGGCGTCGCGAAACTTAATAAAATGCTGCTCTAATTTAGTACTTGCATCAACCTCATTCGCTAATGCTAATACCATAATAGCCACCTCTGCCGTACCTAACTGGTGAGCATGGGGTGCTACACGTAATCGGTAATCTGAGAGCTTTTCTGCGGTAATAGAAAGCACGGGCAAATTATCTAAATAAGGACTTTTGCGGATCATTTTTTTAGCTTCACGCCATGTACCATCTAAAAATATAAACAATGGCTGTTTACCTGCAAGCGTTTCAACCTGCGTTACTACCCTGTCAGTTTCAACATCTTCTGCCGGAAAAATCACAAAAGGCTGATACTTATCATTATTCAACAAGGCTAACAATGCCGGATCTGGGGAGGTTCTATCCCAACGAAACGCATAATTATCAGGAACTATTTCCGCAATTAAACGCCCAGTGTTAGACGGTTTAAAACTTTCATTGTGATACATCAATAAACATACAGCAGCATCGCAGCTTGCGTACTCAGCGCCCTCACAAATACAGTAATGCTTGGCAATTAAGCATTGTTCACAGCGATCCATTTTTCCACCACGGGCATTAAACTCACGTCGAGATTCACTTATTTGCTGGGCACGCAATGCTAAAACTGAATTTTTTAAACTCTGGGTCACTGTGGTTAATTACCTATAAACTGATGGCTGCGCATTGTAGCTAAAATAAAAGGGAATAGATATCAGCTATCAGCTATCAGCTATCAGCTATCAGCTATCAGCTATCAGCTACAAAATTTTGCTCATATTAACTTAAGTGTCAAGGGAGCTTGTCTTTACTGACGGCTGACGGCTGACGGCTGACGGCTGACGGCTGACGGCTGACGGCTGACGGCTGACGGCTGACGGCTGACGGCTATAAAAACAAAAAACCCAAGCCGAGGCTTGGGTTTTTTTATCGCGATTAACTAAAAGAAATTACTTCTTCTTTTTAACTGCTTTTTTGTTTGGTAAATCAGTGATTGAACCTTCAAAAATTTCAGCAGCAAGGCCGATTGATTCGTTCAATGTTGGGTGAGCATGAATTGTTAGCGCTAGGTCTTCACCATCTGCACCCATTTCAATACCTAGACCGATTTCGCCCAGCATTTCGCCTGCGTTAATACCAATCATAGCACCACCGATAATACGGCCGCTTTCTTTATCAAAAATAAGCTTAGTAGAACCTTCAGTACGTGAAGAAGCAATAGCACGACCCGATGCAGCCCAAGGGAATACAGCTGTTTCAATGCTTAAACCTTGCTCTTTCGCTTCTTTTTCAGTTACACCCGCCCATGCAATTTCAGGGTCAGTGTAAGCAATTGAAGGAATACACTTAGGATCAAAGTAATGTTTTTGACCAGAGATAACTTCTGCTGCAACATGGCCTTCATGAACCGCTTTATGCGCAAGCATAGGCTGACCCACTAAGTCACCAATCGCAAAAATATGTTCTACGTTAGTACGTAATTGCTTATCAACGTTAATAAAACCACGCTCATCAACATTCACACCCGCTTTATCAGCGTCTAACATGTTACCATTTGGTGTACGACCTACAGCAACAAGTACTTTGTCATAACGTACTGGCTCTGCCGGTGCATTTTTGCCTTCAAAAGTAACATATAAACCGTCGTCTTTTGCTTCAACGCCAGTTACTTTAGTTGAAAGCATCACGTTAAACTTGTCTTTAACATGCTTTTGGTAAATTTTAATGATGTCTTTATCAGCAGCAGGTACAAGTTGGTCAGCAAATTCTACAACGTCAATTGCAGAACCTAGTGCACGATAAACCGTACCCATTTCTAGACCAATAATACCACCACCTAAAACAAGTAGTTTTTCAGGAACATCTTTAAGCTCTAGCGCACCCGTTGAATCAATAACACGATCATCTTCTGGGATGAAAGGTAAGTTTACAGGTTTAGAACCCGCAGCAATAATTGCGTTATCAAAGGTAATGGTTGTTTTACCGTCAGCGCCTTCAACGTCTAAAGTGTTGCTACCAGTAAATTTACCGTAACCAGATACAACTTTTACTTTACGCATTTTAGCCATACCGTCTAAGCCACCTGTAAGCTGGCCAACAACAGACTCTTTCCAAGAACGAACTTCATCTAGGTCAATTTTTGGTGCGCCAAAAGTAACGCCGTGAGATGACATTTCTGCAGCATCATCAATCACTTTAGCTACGTGTAAAAGTGCTTTAGAAGGAATACAACCAACATTAAGACATACACCGCCTAATGTCTCGCGAGATTCTACTAATGTAACTTCTAAGCCCAAGTCAGCAGCGCGAAAAGCCGCAGAGTAACCACCAGGACCACCGCCTAGTACAACAACTTGAGTTTTTAATTCGTTGCTCATGCTATTACCTTTATTGTTTGAACGGGACACAGCCCCAAAATTTAACTGCCATGTTTCTGCAAGGCAGAAAAGGGCATTTGTGCAAATATTGTATCATTGCAAATGATAAAAATCCCAGCTAAAAACAACTGGCTGGGATTTGATTTTATTCACTCTAAAGTGATCACATCACTAACTGACGTATATCACTCATGTAACTTGCAAGAGTAACAGTAAAGCGTGCAGCAAGTGCACCGTCAATCACTCTATGGTCGTAAGACATTGAAAGTGGAACCATTAGCTTAGGTTCAAACTCTTTACCATTCCACTTAGGCTTCATTTCAGATTTAGACACACCTAAAATAGCCACCTCTGGTGCATTCACAATCGGCGTAAATGCCGTACCACCAATACCACCTAGGCTTGAAATAGTAAAACAACCACCTTGCATATCTGATGAACTTAACTTGCCATCACGCGCTTTAACAGATACTTCCATTAGTTCACGAGAGAGTTCAATAATGCCTTTTTTATCAACATCTTTAAATACTGGCACAACCAAGCCATTAGGCGTATCAACCGCTACACCAATGTTGATGTACTTTTTAAGGATTAAGCTTTCGCCATCCTCAGAAAGTGATGAGTTAAATGTCGGGAACTCAGCAAGCGCTTTAGCTGCTGCTTTCATTACAAACACGAGTGGCGTAATTTTAACACCCAGCTTTTTCTTCTCGTTAAGCGCGTTTTGCTCTTTACGGAACTGCTCAAGGCTCGTGATATCCGCTTCATCAAACTGGGTAACATGTGGAATTTGTACCCAGTTACGGTGTAAGTTTTTACCTGATAGCTTTTGAATACGAGAGAGTTTTTTCTCTTCAATTTCACCAAACTTAGCAAAATCAACTTTTGGCCACGGAATTAATCCAAGCTCACCGCCACCGGCATTGCCTTTAGCTGCAGGTACTTGACCAGATTCAACTTGCTTAACCAGTTGCTTAACATAGTTTTGCACGTCTTCTTTAACAACACGGTTTTTACGACCTGTGCCTTTTACGTTCGCAAGGTTAATACCAAACTCACGTGCTAAACGACGAACCACTGGCGATGCATGAGCATAAGCGCTGTTGTTTTCAAAGCTCTCAGCACTTGCTTTTTCAGGCGCAGCAGTTGGTTTTGACTCTGCTTGAGCCGCTGGCTTAGATTCAGCCTTTGGCTCGTCTTGTTTTGCAGGCGCGTCACTTGGTGCACTACCCGCCACTTCAAATACAAAAATCAATGAGCCCGTTTTAACTTTATCGCCTGTTGCCACTTTAATTTCTTTTACAGTACCTGCAAACGGTGCTGGTACTTCCATGGCGGCTTTATCGCCCTCAACGTTTAAGATAGATTGCTCTTCTTCTACGCTATCGCCAACGGCAACCATGACTTCGGTTACTTCAACTTCGTCATCACCAATATCAGGCACACTAACTTCTTTTGTGCTTGATGCTGATGCTTGTTCAGCAGGCTTCTCTTGTGCTTTTGAATCAGCTGCAGGGGCACTTTGGTTATCACCACCAGCGACTTCAAAAACAAACACTAATGAGCCCGTTTTCACTTTGTCACCAGTATTTACTTTAATTTCTTTTACTGTACCGGCAAAGGGGGCTGGTACTTCCATTGCCGCTTTGTCGCCTTCAACGTTTAAGATAGATTGCTCTTCTTCTACGCTATCGCCAACCGCAACCATCACTTCAGTCACTTCAACTTCGTCATCACCAATATCTGGCACTGTGACTTCTTTGGTTGATGAAGCCGATGACGCAGCAGGTGCTGCTTCCTCGGTTTTTTCAGCTTCTTTAGAGTCAGCAGCAGAATCTTGCGCTTCACCGTCAAAGATGAACACTAAAGTGCCTGTGGTAACAGTGTCACCCACATTCACTTTAATTTCTTTTACCGTACCGGCTTGTTCAGCAGGTACTTCCATCGCAGCTTTATCACCTTCAACACTTAATAGTGATTGGTCAACTTCAACTTTATCGCCAACGCTCACTAGTATTTCGGTTACTTCTACTTCATCGCCACCGATATCAGGTACTTTAATTTCAATACTCATTGCAAACCTCTTATGCGTACAGTGGATTTAGTTTGTTAGTGTCAATGTTGAATTTTTTAATAGCTTCAACAACCACTGACTTTTCAACTTCACCACGTTTAGCAAGTTCAGATAATGTCGCAACTACCACGTAGCTTGCGTTAACTTCAAAGTGACGACGTAGGTTTTCACGGCTGTCTGAACGACCGTAACCATCTGTACCCAATACTTTGTAGTTATTGCTTGGAATAAATGAACGCGCTTGTTCTGCGTAGTTTTTCATGTAATCCGTTGCAGCAACAGTTACTGAATCGTTTAATACACTAGTGATGTATGGCGTTTTTTGCTCGCTTTCTGGGTTAAGCATGTTGAAACGTTCAACATCTTGTCCATCACGGGTAAGTTCATTGAATGAAGTTACTGAGTAAACATCAGACGCAATACCAAACTCTTCGCTTAAAATTGCTGCAGCTTTACGCACTTCAGTCATGATAGTACCTGAGCTTAATAGCTGTACGTTGGCTTTTTTACCTTCGTAGCTTTCTAGCTTGTAGATACCTTTACGAATACCTTCCTCAGCGCCTTCTGGCATGGCTGGCTGATGGTAGTTCTCGTTCATTAACGTAAGGTAGTAGTAAATGTTTTCTTGATCTTCACCGTACATACGACGAATACCGTCTTGCACGATAACCGCTACTTCAAATGCATAAGTAGGATCGTAAGAAATACAGTTAGGTACCGTGTTTGCAAGAATGTGACTGTGGCCATCTTCATGCTGTAAGCCTTCGCCATTTAGCGTTGTACGACCCGCTGTAGCACCTAATAAGAAACCACGTGCTTGTTGATCCCCTGCCATCCATGCCATGTCACCAACACGTTGGAAACCAAACATAGAGTAGTAAATGTAGAATGGGATCATCGGTAAGTCGTTGGTGCTGTAAGATGTTGCAGCAGCAACCCATGACGACATTGCACCTAGCTCGTTAATACCTTCTTGTAGTACTTGTCCTGAGGTTGCTTCTTTGTAGTAAGAAACAATGTCACGGTCTTGAGGCGTGTAGTTTTGGCCATGCGGATTATAAATACCGATTTGACGGAATAAACCTTCCATACCAAAAGTACGTGCTTCATCGGCAATAATTGGCACAATGTTTTTACCAATGCCTTTATCTTTTAATAAGATATTAAGTGCACGTACAAAGCCCATAGTGGTTGAAATATCACGTTTTTGCTCTTCAAGTAACGGCTTAAACGCATCTACTTCTGGCAACTGTAATTTTTCAGAGAACTTAGCGATACGTGTTGGCGTGTAACCTTGTAACGCATCACGACGAGCATGTAGGTACTTGTACTCTGGAGAATCTTTTTCAAGCTCTAAGTAAGGCAGCTCTTTTAATTGCTCTTCTGATACTAAATCATCTAAGCCCAAGCGTGAGCGTAAGTGAGCCACATGCGACATATCCATTTTCTTAACTTGGTGCGCAATGTTTTTACCTTCAGCCGCTTCACCCATGCCGTAACCTTTTACTGTTTTAGCAAGGATCACTGTTGGGCGGTCTTTAGTCTCTTCTGCTTTTTTAAAGGCTGCAAACAGTTTTGAAGATTCATGACCACCACGCTTAAGCGCAAAAATTTCGTCATCGGTCATATCAGCAACAAGTGCCGCTGTTTCTGGGTAACGACCAAAGAAATGTTCACGTACGTACGCGCCATCTTTTGCTTTATATGTTTGGTAATCGCCATCAACAGTTTCGTTCATTAGCTGTAGTAGTTTACCTGTGGTGTCTTTAGCAAGCAGAATATCCCAACCGCTACCCCAAACAAGTTTAATAACATTCCAGCCAGCGCCTTTAAATAGCCCTTCTAGCTCTTGAATGATTTTACCATTACCCATTACAGGGCCATCTAAGCGCTGTAGATTACAGTTAATTAAGTAACATAGGTTATCTAGCTTCTCACGCGCAGCAAAAGAGATAGCACCACGTGATTCTGGCTCATCCATTTCACCATCACCTAAGAACGCGTATACACGTTGGTTTTTAGTGTCTTTTAAGCCACGACCATCTAAGTACTTTAAGAAACGCGCTTGGTAAATTGAAGAAATTGGACCTAAACCCATAGATACCGTTGGGAACTGCCAAAACTCAGGCATTAATTTAGGGTGAGGGTAAGAAGGTAGGCCATTGCCATCTACTTCCTGACGGAAATTATCAAGTTGTTCGGCGCTTAAACGCCCCTCAACAAATGCACGCGCATAAATGCCCGGAGAAATATGACCTTGGTAATATACTAAATCGCCGCCATCAACATCATTTGGCGCTTTAAAGAAGTGGTTAAAACACACCTCATAAAATGCAGCAGACGATTGGTAAGACGCCATATGGCCGCCTAAGTCGAGATCTTTTTTCGATGCACGCAATACAATCATAATCGCGTTCCAGCGAATAATTGAACGAATACGGCGCTCAAGATTTACATCACCAGGGTAGGCAGGTTCTTGATCAACCGGAATCGTATTAACGTAGTTTGTGTTAATGCCTGTTGGCATATCAACACCGTCTAAACGGGCTTGCTCTAACACTTGCTCAAGTAAAAACTGAGCTCGTTCAACACCTTCTTCGCGCACAACCGATTCAAGAGCTTGTAACCACTCTTGTGTTTCTAGCGCGTCTACGTCAATTTTATTGACTTCAGACATATGGAGGTTTCCTTATGTTTAAAATACTAATGTATGTATTGAATACTTCACTGTTGAATCAAGTTAACAGTGAATGTACTTGCTTAATTTTGTTTGGTGCGTCTTAAACTACGTTCAATTCGCGAATGCTCTTTACCCGCTTCAAGCAATGCTTCTTCAATATAGGCTAAATGCGCATTACTCGCTAAGCGAGCTTGTTCAGGATTACCGTCAATCACTGCATCCATTAATAAACGCCTGTGTTCGGCTAATTGGCTGCTTATATCTGACTTTTTAAGTAACACTGTTAAATTTTGTAAAACATTCTGCTCAAGTAAGCTTCGCATCCCTCTTACTAAATGCAGTAACACTACATTATGAGATGCCTCTGCGATGCAAAAATGAAAGTCATTAATCGCTTTGGCTTTTTGCTTTAATTCATCTTTAGCTAATGCAATCTGATCAAAGCTCTGTTTTACTTTTGCAAAATCGTTGCTTGTTCCGCGAAGTGCTGCGTAATAAGCCGCAATTCCCTCTAGCGCATGACGAAATTCTAATAAATCAAATTGCGATTCGGGGTGTTTACTGATCAAATCAAACAACGGATCAGTCAGCCCCTCTTCCAATTGATTTTTTACATACGTTCCACCACCTTGACGACGGGTTACAAGCCCTTTTGCCTCAAGCTTTTGAATGGCTTCACGCAACGACGGACGCGACACTTCAAATTGCTTAGCGAGTTCACGCTCCGGTGGTAACTTTTCTCCTGGTGCTAACGACCCCTCAAGAATCATGTTCTCAAGTTGTTGTAAAATAACATCAGATAATTTTGCCGCTTTAATTTTTAAAGACATCAATCAACGTCCGCGTTGTATAAGTGCTAACAGCCCATAAAACAAGGCTTTTAACTGAATGACCTGACCAAAAGGTAAATTGGTCATACCAAATTTTGCAATACGTTATCAAAAACCGTAATTACTGTCAATTTACAGCAGTTTTAAAGCCCTAAGGCCAGCGTAACGTAATTTAAACAAAGTTCAAATAATACACAGATTACAGAGAGTAAAGAAAGGTTAATAAGATCAA